>CALRHW010000010.1 GCA_943359555.1 Parcubacteria group bacterium
TATCTAGACCTACGCCGTCCACGTCTCCAGAAAAACATCAGAATGCGTGACAAAATCATTACTTTTTTCCGCAAATATATGCACGACAATGATTTCGTGGAAATTGAAACGCCGATAATGATGAAAGGCACACCAGAAGGTTCACGCGAATACGTTGTGCCGTCTCGTCTTGAAAATGGAAAATTTTATGTGCTTCCACAATCTCCACAACAATTTAAACAGCTTTCTATGGTCGCAGGTTTTGAAAGATATTTTCAGATTGCTCGATGTTTCCGCGACGAAGATACTCGTGGTGACCGACAACCAGAGTTTACACAGCTAGACTTTGAAATGTCTTTCGTAACTCAAGAAGATATTTTGCAGTACACAGAAAAAATGTTCGTGCAGCTAATTGCCGAGCTTTATCCGCAGAAAAAAATCTCACAGACACCTTTTCCTCGCATCACATACTATGAGTCATTAGAAAAATACGGTAGCGACAAGCCCGATTTTCGAAAAGACAAAACCGATGAAAACGAGCTGGCTTTTGCTTGGGTTCTAGATTTTCCAATGTTTGAAAAAGATAAAGAGGGAAATATCGGCGCGACCCATCATCCATTTTGTTCAATAAATGACGAAGACGTAGATAAATTTATGTCAGGCGAAGATCTTTTGAGTATCCGTGCCAACGCCTACGACCTTGTGCTCAACGGCTTTGAGCTCAGCTCCGGCAGTATCCGTATTCACAAAGCAGATATGCAAAAGAAAGTTTTCGAATTGCTTGGCATTAGCGAAGAAGAGCAACAGAAAAAGTTTGCGCACATGCTTGAAGCATTTCGTTATGGTACTCCTCCGCACGGTGGCTTTGCTCCAGGCATTGATCGTATCGTTATGATTTTGCAGAACGAGCCAAACATTCGCGAAGTTATCGCATTCCCAAAAACCGGCGAAGGTCGCGACCTTATGATGAAAGCCCCGTCGGAGATTGATGAGAAGCATTTGAAGGAGTTGGGGATTTCGATTTTGAAGTAATAATAAGGATATTTTAAAGCCACCCGTTTTGGTATGCGCGGTTATCGTCAATATCATCAAAAAAATATTTAAAGATGATCAGTAAAATGAAAAAGAAATTGTTGAAAATTCAAGTAAAAAGTTATAATAATGAAAAAATAATTTCCACTCTTAAACCAAAATTACCCACATGCCCTCCGCAAAATTCACCCTTAAAACCCCCACCTTTGAAGGCCCGCTAGATCTCTTGCTCATGCTTATAGAAAAGAGGAAGCTTTTTATAAACGACATTTCACTTTCAAAAGTTACGGACGACTACATTGCGTTTTTAAACTCCGCGCAAGCGCAAACAGAAATCTCCCTCTCTGACCGTGCCAATTTTATTCTTGTCGCGTCCACACTTCTCCTCATAAAATCAAAATCACTTCTGCCGACCCTTGATTTGACCGAAGAAGAGCAAGTTAGTATTGAAAGTCTGGAGGCGCGTCTGCGAGAATATAAAAGAATCAAAGAGCTTGGCGTGCACATTCGCGAGCGTTTCGGCAGGCAAATTCTTTTTCCAAAAACTCCGCGCAAAAATGTTGCGCCAGTATTTTCGCCCGAAAAAACTATCACGCCGAAAAATATTTGGACCGCGCTTCAGGATGTTTTGCGAAATATTCCGCGTATAGAAGCGATTCCAAAAGCTATCGTGCATAAAGTAGTGAGCTTGGAGGAAATGATAGAGCGACTGACCGAGCGCGTGAAGGTCGGGCTCAAGATGAGCTTTCGGGAATTTTCTGGCACCGGTGACGGTAAAACCGTCGCGCGTGAGGACCGTGTTAATATAATTGTGAGTTTTCTTGCGATGCTTGAACTCGTAAAACAGGGTATTATAAGTGTGCATCAGCAGGATTGGCGTGGTGATATTGATATGGAGACAGAAAATATCAGCACGCCGTCTTATGGTGCGTCGTCGCAAAGTTAAAAAAATATGAAACTACATTTATCTTTAGAAGCTTTACTTTTTTTCAAGAATGAGCCGATTTCCGTCAAAAAAATTGCCACGACTTTAGAAAAAAGTGAAGAAGAAATCACTGAAGCGCTCACACTTGTAGAAACTACATACGCAGAGCGTGGTATTCGCCTGATGCGAAATGGAAATGAAGTGATGTTTGCGACCGCACCAGAAGCGAGCACGCTGATAGAAAAAATCACAAAAGATGAGCTCACACGCGATCTCGGAAAAGCGGGGCTGGAAGTGCTATCAATTATTTTATATAAAGGGCCAGTTGCTCGGCGCGAGATTGATTATATTCGTGGCGTGAATTCAAATTTTATAATTCGCAACTTGCTCATTCGCGGACTGATAGAAAAAACCGAAAGTAAAGAAGGGGAGCGAAGCTTTACATACAAACCGACTTTTGAACTCTTGAGCTACATGGGCGTCAGCTCGGCGCACGAATTGCCTGAATACGAAAAAATGCAGGCAGAGATTACAGCGGTGCAGGAAAATCCTGCGCTCAAGACTGGCGAAACAGAGGTGCAAGCCGATGTTGCTGACGGAGAAATTGCCGATGCGAAAACCGACGTTGAAACCAAAATTAAAACCAACGACGTCGTCGAAATAAATAAAAACCAAGATGTTTAATAAAGACCATTTACCATATAAATTTTCTGCTCCGATGATTTCTCTCGTCATTATTTTGGCAGTTTATTTAATTTATCTCGCTCAACTCAAAAGTGTAAAAACTGATTCGCTCGTCCAACCATTAGCTCAGATTGATTCATTTCAAGATATTCAACTCTTTGCAAAATCCGCTATCGTGTGGGATACAAAAGAACGTCGTGTTATATATTCACACAATCCAGATATGGTGATGCCTCTCGCTTCTCTTACAAAAATAATGATGGCGGTAACTGCTGAAAGTTTACTACCAGACAACACGATAGTCACAATACGACCAGAGTTTTTAGAAGAAGAGGGGGATAATGGACTCGTCGCAAATGAAAATTGGAAATTAAAAGATCTGCTTGATTTTAGTTTAGTCACCTCGTCCAACGACGGTGCGCGAGCGATAGCTTCTGTTGCAGGTGCGATAAATGCTAGGATTTCATCTTACGACAAAGGACGGAAAGATTTTGTCGTGGAAATGAATAAGAAAGCCAAAAAAATTGGTCTCACTACTATGTATTTCACAAATGAAAACGGCCTTGACGCAAATGAGTCGCTTGGCGGAGCTTATGGCACGGTACGCGACGTTGCAAAACTTTTTGATTACACTTTACGAAATAATCCCGAACTTTTAATTTCTACAAAAAATAGCTCACTTAAAGTAACGTCTTTGAGTAATGTTGCTCATAAAGTAAATAACACAAACACAGATATAGATAAAATTCCGGGTATTATAGCTTCAAAAACGGGCTTTACTACTCTAGCACAGGGCAATCTTGCTATTATTTATGATTCCAGCCTCGGTCAGCCACTCATTATTTCTGTTCTCGGATCTACCGCAGAAGGTAGATTTACTGATGTTCAAAAACTCGTTTCCGCAAGTAAAAAATATTTGGAACAAAAAATGTAGTATAATCAAAAAAACCTAAATATATGATATTAGATATTGTAAAAGTATTTCTTCCGTCTGTTCTCGCGTTTATCGTCGGCATTTTATTTACGCCATTTTTGACCAACATTTTATACAGAAAACAGATGTGGAAAAAGCAGAGTGTTCAAAAGACAATAGATGGACGCGAAGCGACAATTTCAGCGTCACTCCACAGAGATGAAGAAAAAAAAACACCTCGTATGGGTGGAATAGTAGTGTGGTTTTCAGTATTTTGTACAGCGATACTTTTTTGGGTTCTCGCTCGAGTTTTCGGGCTTGATTCTTTTGTAAAACTAGATTTTTTGAGCCGAAATCAAACGTGGATTCCACTTTTTACGCTCGTTTTTGGTGGTTTTGTGGGCTGGATAGATGATTATCTGGGAACACAAGGTGGTGCGGGAAAAGGATCTTATGTGGGTGGTGGGCTTTCTTTAAAAAAACGCTTACTTCTTGTCGGAGGATTGGCTTTGCTTTGTGCACTCTGGTTTTATTTTAAACTTGATGTAACTTCTGTCGGTATTCCATTTTACGGAGATTTGAATATTGGTTTATTTTTTATTCCACTTTTTATTTTGGTCGTGATTGGAATTTATTCTGGAAGTGTTATAGATGGCATAGATGGGCTTTCTGGTGGAATACTCGCTTCATGTTTTGCGGCGTATACAGGTATTGCTTTTTATCAAAATCAAATAAATCTCGCGGCTTTTTGTGCAGTTATCGTCGGCGGAATACTTGCATTTTTGTGGTTTAATATTCCGCCAGCGCGTTTCTATATGTCTGAGACTGGAATGATGGGGCTCACTATCACTCTTGGTGTGGTAGCTTTTATGACCGACTCGCTTGGTCTCGGTCACGGAGTTATCGTGCTTCCTATTATCGCTTTTCCGCTCGTTGTGACAACTCTTTCAAATATTATTCAGCTCACGTCAAAAAAGTTTCGCAATGGCAAAAAAGTTTTTCTTGTCGCGCCCATTCACAACCACTTTCAAGCACTCGGCTGGCCCGCAACAAAAGTAGTAATGCGTTTTTGGATTATAGGACTCGTTACTGCGATTTTAGGCATGGTGGTCGGGCTAGTTGGGTAATTTTAAAACTTAACATCATGTCTATAGAAAACCAAGAACAAATTCCTTCACTTCCACCAATTTATGAAATAGATATTTCCAGTGGTTGGGACTCTGAATCTTTCGCAGAAGTTTTTATTAAAAAACTAAAGGAACTTGGCATTTATAAACCAAACCTTCTTTTTTCTGGCTTTAATGGAAGTGAAATTGGTAAAACATATAGTGGTACACGCGGAGCAAATATTGTTTTTTGTAGTAAAGAAAATGAATTAAAACATGGTAGTTCTGGTGGCGACGGTGGACTTGAACATAGTGCTTTATTCTATGCTCATCTATACACTAATCCTGCTGTGGCGTTATATGAAGCTGAAAAACTGGAAGAAGCTCCTGAAGAACATGATGGTGGATATATGATAAAAAATCCGTCGGCTCTCATTGCTATCGTCCTTTTAAAATAACTAAAAATGAAATCTCATCGCGTAGACAAACCACTTTTAATATCTATTTTAATCCTCGCAATAGGTGGTTTTTTTATTTTTTCCTCTGCGTCGCTTGGACTTCTTGCGCGCACCAGTGGCTCTACTTTTTCCAATGTTGCTTTTTCGCAAGCATTTTACGGACTTTTTTTAGGAATGATAGTTTTTTTTATTACTTCGCGCATTCCATATAAATTTTGGCGGAAACACGCACTATTAATTTTTTTCTTGTCACTGGTTGCCACCGCTTGCGTGTTTATTCCGCAGATAAGTTTTTTGCACGGAGGAGCACGCAGATGGATAAGCATCGGCTCTCTTTCTTTTCAGCCAAGCGAGTTTTTAAAAATTGGCTTCATTATTTATCTTGCCGCTTGGATTGCGAGCGTGAAGCAAGGCGTAAAGACTTTTAAATTTGGTCTTTTGCCTTTTTTAATAATAACTACAGTTGCTGGTGTCTTACTTTTAAATCAGCCAGACACAGACACTTTTTTAATTATTTTATTATCAGGTATCGCAATGTACGCTGTGGGAGGCGGAAAAATAAGGCACTTGGCGCTTATTTTTCTCATCGCAATCATAGGATTTGCAACGATAGTAATGATGCGACCTTATGTGTTGTCACGTGTTATGACTTTTGTAAATCCTGCGCGTGACTCGCTTGGTTCAAGCTACCAAATTCAACAGTCGCTCATTGCTATCGGTTCTGGAGGTATCACGGGTCGTGGTTTTGGAAAAAGTATTCAAAAATTTAGCTTTCTGCCAGAGCCTATCGGTGATTCTATTTTTGCTGTCGCTTCAGAGGAATTTGGATTTCTTGGAAGTGTTTTTATAGTCGGAATGTTTTTCTTTTTTGCTTTTCGTGGGCTAAAAATAGCAGCCAGAGCACCAGATATGTTTGGTGGACTTATGGCTGTCGGAATTGTTATACTCATAGTGTCGCAGTCGTTTATAAATATTGCTTCAATGCTCAATGTTTTTCCACTCTCGGGTATTACGTTGCCGTTTATAAGTCACGGAGGAACGTCGCTCTTCATGACTTTAGCGTCAGTGGGAATATTGCTCAACATTTCTAAGTATAAAAAAACCGACTAGCGTTACGTTTTAACAAGAGTTATATTATGAAAATACTTTTTACCGGAGGGGGATCGGGTGGACATTTTTATCCTATCATTGCTGTCGCGCAAGAAATCAACCGTCTTAGCAAAGAAAATCGTCTACTTTCTCCACAATTATATTTTATGTCGCCTCAGCCTTACAATGCTGGTGCACTTTTTGATAACAATATAATTTATAAAAAAAATAGTGCAGGAAAGGTGCGTAGATATTTTTCTGTATTTAATTTTTTTGATATTTTTAAAACGATTTGGGGAGTTTTGCAATCGCTTTTGGATGTTTTTTTAATTTATCCTGACGTTGTATTTAGTAAAGGTGGATATGCTAGTTTTCCTGCTGTTTTTGCGGCAAGAATTTTACGGATTCCCATTGTCATTCATGAATCAGATACTGTGCCTGGAAAAGTAAACAAATGGTCTGGAAAATTTGCAAAAAGGGTGGCGGTGTCATATCCTGAAGCGGCGCAATATTTTGATGAGAAAAAAATTGCCTTTACAGGAAATCCAGTACGTTCCGAGCTTGTATTACCGCTGAAAGAGGGTGCTTTTGAATTTTTAAATCTTGAACACGGAGTGCCTGTCATTTTAGTGATTGGCGGATCACTCGGTTCCCAAATAATAAACGATACTTTAATAGATGCTTTACCTGCCTTAGTGAAAAATTTTCAAATCATTCATCAGACTGGCAAAAAAAATCTGCGCGATGTGCAAGGTCGTACAGGTGCAATGCTTTTTAATAATCAATACAAAAATAGATATAAAACTTATGACTATTTAGATGTACTTGCTTTACGCATGGCAGCAGGTGTTACAAATCTTGTCGTGTCACGCGGAGGTTCTACTATTTTTGAAATAGCGGCTTGGAATATTCCTTCCATTATCATTCCTATCGCTGACTCTCACGGCGACCATCAGCGAAAAAATGCTTTTGCTTATGCTCGCAACGGAGCGTGTTTAGTGATTGAAGAAGGTAATTTAACTCCAAATATTTTGACATCAGAAATTACAAGACTTTTAAATAGTCCAGAAGATCTCGCAAAAATGAGTCGTGCCGCAAAAGAATTTATTAAATATAATGCTGCTGAGCTCATCGCAAAAGAGATTTTAAGTATCGCGCTTGAACACGAAAAATAATTTACCAACAAATATGAAAAAAACTGAAACCCCTGCAAAAAAAATCGTTACGCGTTTCGCTCCATCTCCCACTGGTTTTTTGCATATTGGTGGTGTCCGCACAGCTTTGTTTGCATACTTGTGGGCGCGAAAAAATAACGGCACATTTATTTTACGTATAGAAGATACGGATAAAGAGCGTGAAGTCGCAGGTTCTGTAGAACAAATTATAAAAACGCTTGGCTGGCTTGGCATTGATTTTGATTACGGACCAGAAAAGCCCGGACCTTTTGGATCTTGTATTCAATCAGAAAGACTCGCGACGCATCAAGAATATGCACAAAAACTAATAGATAAAGGGCTGGCTTATCCAGATCCATATACTCAAGAAGAATTGGAGGGTTTTCGTGAAAAAGCAAAAATGGAAAAGCAACCATTTCTTTTTCGTGACCATCGCCCAGAAAAATTTGAGAAATGGGATGGAAGCAAGCCCTTACGATTTAAGGTTTCTGAAATCAAAAGATACAAATGGCATGATGAAGTGAGAGGAGACCTAGAGGCTGGCGAAGATGCGCTTGATGATTTTATTTTAATAAAAAGTGACGGCTATCCAACATACAATTTTGCTCATATTATAGACGACCATCTTATGGGCGTGACCCATGTAATGCGTGGAGATGAATATATTTCAAGTATGCCTAGATTTTTAAGTTTATACGACGCCCTAGAAATAGAATATCCCATTTTTGCTACATTGCCACCGATTTTACGAGAAGATAAAACAAAAAAACTCAGTAAGCGTGACGGAGTAAAAGATGTTTTAGAATATCGCGCGGAGGGTTTTTTACCAGAAACTTTTATAAATTTTCTTGCTTTTATTGGTTGGAATCCCGGAACAGAGCAAGAAATATTTTCTCGTGACGAGCTCATGTCTGCCTTTGAACTTGGAGGAATCCAAAAAGCTGGAGCCGTTTTCAATGAGGTAAAACTTTTATGGCTCAATCATGAATGGATAAAAAAAATGCCAGAAAAAGAACGTAATGAAAAAATACGCAGTGTGATTGCAGATTTTAATAATGCGCTCTCACTTACTGATGATTTTTTGACTAAAATCGCACCCATTATTATAGAAAGAGTACAAAAGTGGAGTGATTTAAAGATAATGCTAGAGTCGGGCGAGCTTGATTACTTTTTTTCTTTGCCAAAAATTGAAAATAAAGAAAAGCTCGTGTGGCGTGATGAAAAAGATTCTGCAAATACTTTAGAATACCTAACTGAAGTGATAAAAAAATTGAACAACACAGACGCAAAAGACTGGGACACTTCAGTAGAGCTCAAAAATGTTATTTGGGATTATGCTACGGAAAAGGGGAGAGGTGCTGTGCTCTGGCCGATAAGATATGCGCTTACTGGAAAAGACAAATCCCCAGATCCTTTTGTTGTTGCTTCTATTTTAGGAAAAGAGGAAACACTAAAACGACTAAAGAACGCGATCGCACTCTTTTAAATTATGAATACAAAATCAACCTTCATATATTTTCTTTGTTTTTTGTGTGTTGTATTTTTTTTAACTCGTAGTTTACCTGTGAGAGCAATAAGTATTGAAGATCTACAAAAAAGCATTGACGAAAAAACTAGAGAGCTTGACGCGATTACAAAAGAGATAAAAGAGCTAGGAACAAAAGCGAACCAGAGTGCGAGTGTAGGACAAACATTAAAATCCGCGATAAAAACACTAGACATTTCTGCAAACCAGCTAAACACTCAGGTAAAATTGACTGAGACAAAGATTAGTAAAGCCAATTTAAACATCACACAACTCGGTCTTGAAATTAATCTAAAACAACAAAAAATAGAAAGCAATTTAGACACAATCTCAAAAACTTTGCGACAAATAAATTCGGCGGAAAATAATTCTATTATTGAAATAATGTTGTTAGAAAATGGTTTTATAAATATTTGGAATGATATTGATACACTCCAAAAATTTCAAACGAGTATAAAAGATCAGGTATATGAGATTCGTGGATACACAAAACAACTTTTTTTAAAAAAGAAGCAGAGTGAGGATATAAAAAAAGATTTATCAAATCTAAAAAGTCAGCTTCTTGATCAAAAAAGTATTGTTATAAATAATAAAACCGCAAAAAATACTTTACTTACAGCCACAAAAAATGAAGAAACAAATTATCGTAAAATACTCGCTCAAAAACAAGCACTCGCGACCTCATTTGAAAATGAAATCTTTAATATTGAATCACAAATAAAAATAGCGATTGATCCAAGCCGTCTTCCGACCATCGGAAAAGGTGTGCTCTCTTGGCCTTTTTTGTCTAGTTATTTTGCAGTTTGTCCAACGTTTAAAACCGCACTTGGAAACCCTTTTTGTATCACTCAACCTTTTGGCGACACGACTTTCTCAAGAACGGGAGTATATAACGGTAAGGGCCACAACGGCATTGATTTCCGTGCAACCGAAGGAACTCCTATTACAGCGGTAGCGTCTGGAGTTGTGGAGGAGACTGGAAACACTGATTTGAAGCAAAATTGCCTGTCTTATGGTAAATGGGTCTTAATCAAGCATAACAACGGTTTATCAAGCGTTTACGGTCATTTAAGCCTAATAAAAGCTCGGGCTGGAGACGTAGTACAAGCCGGCGAAGTGGTAGGTTATAGTGGTAGTACGGGGTATGCTTTTGGGGCGCACTTGCATCTGAGTCTTTTTGCTAGTCAGGGAGTAAAAGTGATGCCACTTGGAGTCCCTCCTTTAGCAAATAGTGTAAATTGTAAAAATGTCAGAATTCCTATTGCGAGTCAAAATGCTTATTTAAATCCATTCCCGTATTTTTAAAGAAGTTAGATAAATAATTTAAAAGAATGTCTCGAAAAGCACGCGTAAATCGTTGCTACAATTTCTGCTCCGCTCGGCGCCGTCGCGCCTGCGCGAGTCTTTTCTTAACATTCTTTTAAATTATTTATCTAAACTTTTTGTAAAGATTGTAAATAAAGTACCAAAAAGGTGAGGCAACGATGTCGTAAAAATCAGCATGTTGTACTATTGTGCCTCCAAATCTTTTTTTAAAAGCTGAAAGCCCTTGCCAAGATTTATGTAAATCTTTTTCTCCAATTACTCCGCCGAGATTGTACCATTTATAACCTCTTTCTTTTAAAAATTGTATCGCAGACCACATTGCGGTATAAGCAGGCATCACATCGCGACGTTCACTTTTTGTTCCACCAAAAATAAACATCGCAGTATCCCCGTAAAGAATTATCAAATTAACAGACAGTACTTTTTCCTCAAAAGAACTAAGCACTAAAATGGCATTTAGATCTATATCACATTGCTTAAATATATTTTCATAATATTCTTTACTATGTAAACCAAAAACGTCTCGCCCCGCGGTTTCTTTTAAAATTGAATAAAACGTATCAAAATGTTCTGTAAAATTTCTTTCTATAATTTGTATTGAGACATTATTTTTTTCTGCAACTCGTATACTGTATCTGGTATTTTTATGAAAATTATTATAAATATCTTCAAGAGATTTTTTTAAATCTATATATAGCTCTAGTCGTGGCTGAAATTGTGCAGAATGATAGGTGTATCTGGGTGCACTGGTAAATATTTTTTTAAAAAGCTCGTCTGAAAATGCGTTTTCTGCAACAGTAAAGTCTGTCCGAGTAAAAACAGCATTTTCTTTTCTTGATAAGTTTTTTAGGAAAATTTTAACAGCTTCTAGCAAGGAAGTGTCTGGCTTACAATTTAACACTGGTCCATACGGAATATATAAATAATTTTTATCAAAAATTAAGGAATATTTTATAACTTGAAACGTTCCCACAACCTCGTGATCTCTTAAAATTAAAAAACGCCAAACTTTCCTTCCAATGCTTTTTTGCCATTCTCCATAGAAAAAAGCTTGAGTAAAAGGCGTAGATGAATAAAACTTTGATGGGTCAAAGGTAGTAGCCTCAATAGCTTCTTTTATTTCTATAGTTGGGGCGTTTTCCATTATATACAGACAATATTATATGTATTATACTATAGACATTAATATCATAATAATACAATGCATACCAAAAATAATAAAAAAGAGGGCGGTTTTATAATGGCGATCATCATCATCATTATCGCAATTGTCGTATTAAAATTTGTTTACCAAGTAGACATTCTTGACATGTTCAATTACATAAAAGAAGTCATTGCTTTTCTTTGGGATAAAATAAAACTTCTTTTTAAATAAAATTTTTTTAGATAAGTAGTAAAATGAATCCTGCAGAAAAACCGTATGAAAAAATTTCCTGATAATTTTTTGTGGGGGAGTTCAACGGCATCTTACCAAGTAGAGGGTGGGATAGAAAATACAGACTGGGCACAAGCTGCTCGGGAGGGGAGAGTGCCTGTTTGTGGTCGTGCGTGCGATCATTACAATCTTTACGAAAAAGATTTTGATATCATTGTTGCGCTTGGTCATAATACTCACAAAATTTCTATTGAATGGGCACGTATTGAGCCCGAGGAAGGTGTTTTTGATGAAAAAGAAATTGAACATTATAAAAAAGTACTAGACGCACTGCACGCAAGAAACATAAAACCAATAGTAAATATGTGGCACTTTACTTTGCCACTTTGGTTTTCAAAAAAAGGTGGGTTTGAAAATTCTCGCTCATCGTTTTATTTTGCGCGATACTGTGCTTATGTTACAAAAAAATTAGACGGAAAAGAAGACATGTACGTTACTATAAATGAACCACTCGTGATTGCTCAAAATGCATATTTGAGCAAAAATTGGCCACCATTTAAAAATAATATTTTTGCTTTTTTACGTGTTTTAAAAAATCTCAGCCGATCCCACATCGCAGCCTTTAAAGCAATGAAAGAAGAGCGCCCTGAAATAAAAATCGGTATTTCAAAAAATAATATTTATTTTCATAGTAATGCAAATCCCTTCAATATTATTCTTGTTGGTTTTTTGAGTTGGTTTTGGAATCGCCGATTTTTAAACGGAATTAAAAACCATCAAGATTTTATTGGCTTAAATCACTATTTTCATCACAAATTTGGTGGACCAAAAGAGGTTTGTGAGAAAACAGATATGGGTTGGGAAATCTATCCAGATGGTCTTTATCACGTGCTTTTAGAGCTAAAACGCTACAAAAAGACAATTATTGTGACTGAAAACGGCATAGCTGATGCAAATGACACAAAACGTGACGCTTTTATAAAAAGCTATTTAGGGTCTGTTCATCGTGCTATTGAGGCTGGCGTTCCGATTTTTGGGTATCTTCATTGGTCACTTTTAGATAATTATGAATGGGCTTTTGGTTTTAAGAAAAGGTTTGGACTCGTAGAAGTAAACTATGATACTTTGGAACGAAAAATACGCCCTTCGGCACTAGAATACAAAAAGATATGCGATGCAAACGCTCTGTAAATATGTTTTAATTAAAGTATGGGAGGATATTCACTTTTATTTGTCATCATAGGTCAATTTTTAAATGCTATTGTCGCTATTCTTGACAAGCGTATTATAAAATCTGTCGCAAAACCTGTGGTTTATGCGTTTTATGTCAGTGTCTTTTCTGGAATTGCACTCATAATGATACCGTTTGGTTTAGTCTCAATTCCAAATCCAATAATTATTTATCTTGCTCTCGCCGCAGCGGGTTGTTTCATTGCTTCTATTTTATTTCTCTATGATTCGCTTACGGTTTCCGCACCGTCTGAAGTAATACCTGTCGCTGGAGCGGTGGCAGCGGTATCTACTTTTGGTTTCAGCTACTGGATACTTGGTGCCTTACTTCCAGATGATTTTCTACTTGCCTTCGCTTTACTTGTTTTGGGAATGCTTTTTATTTCACATTTTGAATTCACAAAAAAGTCATTTGTGTACATATTGCTGTCTGGAGTTTTTTTTGGAGCGTCTACTGTTTTGATAAAGAAAATTTTTATGCTTGATACTTCTTTTGCAAACGGTTTTTTTTGGTCAAGAATGGCAAATGTGGTATTTGCGATGATACTTTTACTTTGGCCAAGCAATCTGCGTGCAATAAAAAAAGACATGCAACATTCCCCAACAAAAGGAAAACTTCTCATTTTAAATAACAAAATCCTCGGGGGACTAGCTTTTCTTTGTATTCTTATCGCAATAAAACTCGGAGACGTGTCGCTTGTAAACGCGTTGTCTAGTCTTCAGTATGTATTTATACTTTTATTTGCAATTATATTGGGAAAAAATAAAACGCAACATTTCCACAATAGAAGATACAGAGACGAAATGATTCATAAAATATTTTCTACGATACTTATCATTCTCGGTTTTATTGTTCTTTTTACTAAATATTAATCCTAATGCAAAAATTTAAAAAAATTATTTTTTGGTTTGCAATAGTGCTTGTAATTATTTTTGCTATTTTATTTTCGCTTTCATTTGCAAAAATTCCTTCCAAAATTACTTACGGTGTATCTTTTAGTAAACTTCATGCAGACGAGCTTGGTCTCAAGTGGAAAGATGTTTTCATTGCGACACTTGATGATCTAAAAATAAAAAACTTTAGGTTGTCTGCCCACTGGCCAGAAACAGAACCCGAAAAAGATGTCTACGATTTTAATGCTTTAGATTTTCAAATGAATGAGGCGCGCTCGCGTGACGTAAAAGTAATCCTCGCGGTGGGTCGGCGTTTGCCCGGTTGGCCTGAATGTCACGATCCAAATTGGGCAACAAATCTATCAAAAGAGCAAAAGCAAGTTGAGCTTCTAAAATACATAAAAGAAGTTGTAAAGAGATATAAAGATTACCCAAATCTCGCATTTTGGCAGGTGGAAAACGAACCATTTTTGGTACATTATGCGACAGGTTCATGCGGAGATTTTTTTGATAAAGATTTTTTTGATAAAGAAATTGCGCTCGTACGCTCACTTGATCCAGACACAAAAATTTTCCTTACGGACAGTGGGGAACTCAGTCTTTGGTTTCAAGCTTACAATCGTGCCGATACTTTTGGTACAAGTGTGTATTTATATGTGTGGAATAATACACTTGGACCCATCAAATACCCTATTACGCCGGCTTTTTTTAGGATTAAACATAACCTAATAGACCTGTTTTTTCCCAAAAAACCCGCAATTATAAGCGAATTATCTGCGGAACCGTGGCTTCTTCAGCCTATCAGTGAGACTCCGATTGAAATTCAGCTTTCGCGTATGGATTTAAATAAATTTAATAATATGATTGAGTTTGCGAGTCAGACTGGTTTTGATACGCAATATTTGTGGGGTGTAGAGTGGTGGTACTATATGAAAGGAAAGGGTCATCCAGAATTTTGGAATAGAGCGAAGGAACTTTATGCGGAATAAACACTTGGTGTCGTATAACGTATCTGCGTAAAAGATATATTGTGCGACACGCATATACAAGTAGCTCAAGCGCGATAAAGCCCTTCTCCCTCTATTTAGTTATTTCCACTCAAACCCTCTACCGAAATGACCCCAGACGCATGTTTCTTTAAATTTTACCCGATCTAGTTTCAAATATTTATACAAACCTTCAGGGCTTAAATCATAGCCGTCAATTTCTCTTTCTACACCATCTATCACAGCTACAGCCATTACAGGATATTTTTTCCCAATTGCATAAGCAAGTTT
>CALRHW010000011.1 GCA_943359555.1 Parcubacteria group bacterium
CGTCCGCAGAACAGTCGTGCCTTTTGAGCAAATATCACAGTATGTAAAAGATGCGACTATTGCTATAGAAGATAAAGATTTTTATAGCCACAGCGGGGTAAAACCGTCATCTTTTGTGCGTGCGTTGTTTGCAAATATACAAACTGGGCAATTTAGCCAGGGTGGCTCCACAATCACACAGCAAGTCGTAAAAAACTCTTTACTGACTAGAGAAAAAAGTATTACAAGAAAAGTAAAAGAGTGGGTGCTCGCGATAAAACTTGAAAAAATTATTTCAAAAGACGAAATACTTGGTATGTATTTAAATGAAATACCTTATGGTGGCAGTATTTATGGTATAGAAGAAGCGAGCGACACTTTTTTTGAAAAAAAAGCGATTGACCTCACTATCGCAGAAAGTGCATACCTTGCTTCTCTACCAAAAGCGCCAACTTTTTATTCTCCTTACAAAAATCGCAAACGCTTGGACGAAAGAAAAGATCTCGTGCTAAAAGAAATGCTCGCGGGTAAATATATAACCCAAAAAGAGTACGACGATGCAAAAAAAGAAGTGGTGGTTTTCAAAAACCAACAAACGGGTGGCATAAAAGCTCCTCATTTCGTGATGTTTGTAAAAGGTTTGTTGGAAAAAAAATACGGCGAGCAGGTACTGGAAGAGGGTGGGCTAAAAATAATTACAACTATTGATTACGCGGTTCAGCAGATGTTAGAAAAAGAGGCACAAGAATACGCTTTAGCAAACGACAAAGCTAATCAGGCTTCAAATATAGCGGTGGTAGCCCTTGACCCAAAGACCGGGCAAATACTTGCGATGGTTGGCTCAAGAAACTATTTTGACACTGAAATAGATGGCAATTTTAATGTGGCGCTCGCTAACAGGCAACCGGGCTCTGCCTTTAAACCGTTTGCGTATGCAGAGGCCTTTATAAAAGGTTATACGCCCGATACGGTGCTTTTTGATGTAAAGACGCAGTTCTCAACCACTTGTGCGCCAGACGACTTTAGGACCGAAGACAACGACAGCTGTTATTCTCCAAACAACTATGACGGAAAATTTAGGGGTCCTATGAAAATGCACAGCGCTCTTGCACAATCTATAAACGTTCCAGCAATAAAAACTTTGTATCTGGCTGGAATGGGTGACGTGCTACGTCTAGCAAAAGATATGGGTATTACAAGTCTTACAAATTCAAATCAGTACGGGCTTACGCTTGTGCTCGGTGGTGGTGAGGTTTCCCTTCTTGATATGACCAGTGCTTACGGTGTTTTTGCAAACGGTGGAGTGCGTATTCCTTATCAACCTATTTTAGAAATACAAAAAAAGGACGGCACACTGGTGGAAAAACCTGTCGGTACACCAATCACGATATTGCCAGAAAATGTGGCGTCTCAAATCTCTAACATTTTATCAGATGACCCTGCGCGTGCGCCGGTATTTGGCGTGCATTCTAGCTTATACATAGCTGGTAGAGATGTCGCCGTAAAAACAGGAACCACAAACGACTACAAGGACGCTTGGATTATAGGTTATACGCCGAGCCTTGTTATTGGTGCTTGGGCAGGAAATAACAACAACACTCCGATAAATAAAAAGGTGGCTGGATATATTATTGCGCCGTTTTGGAATAAAGTAATGGTCGCGACGCTAAAAAATTATCCAAACGAGGAGTTTAGAGAACCGGACCGAGAAGACCTTTCAGATTTAAAACCAATACTACGCGGTGGCTGGCAAGGTAGCGGAAGTTATGTAATTGATAAAATTTCAGGAAAACTAGCGACAGAATATACGCCGTCTGAGACACAACAAGAAGTGCTCACGGGAAAAGTTCATTCTATTTTATATTCAGTGAGTAAAGATAGTCCCCGCGGTCCAGCACCTGAAAACCCGAGTGACGACCCGCAGTTTGTAAGGTGGGAATTGCCAATACAAAAATGGCTTATACAAAACAATATCCAAGAGGTGTCGCCCAATTCAGCTCCAAGAGATTATGACAACGTGCACACCCCACAGACAATGCCACAGATTTCTATTACGAGCCCGCAGAAAGACGCTATTTACCCTACAGACAAAAAAATTACGACTTCAATTAGCTTTTCTAGTAGATATACAAGTACAAAGGTGGAATATTATTTAAATGAAAACTTTGTGGGTGAAAGTGTGCAGTCGCCATTTACAATTTCTTTTACCCCAAATAGTCTGGCTTTTATACAAGACGGGCAAAATAGCTTGCGTGCGGTCATATACGACTCTGTGTTTAATAAAAATGAGGCGAGTGTGTCTTTCCGACTAGAGTAAGTGTGGGTAGCATAGCGTCACGAAAAATTAGCGGATATCAAATATTTTCCCACTAGCGTTTTCGTTTATTTTTTCTAGAATTGCCTTTTTCTTTAAAAAAATTGTGTTTTTAAGTGCGCTTGATGTGCTCACAAACAAAACATCATTTCTAATACTGATATCTTTAGCTAAAACATCCGTGCCAGTTTCTTTTTTTATCGCTTCTATTGCCAAATCTACCCGCGCGCCTTGTGAAAATAGTATTTTTTTAAATCTTTGTAAAAAAGATCCAGCGTTTTCCATATTTCTTATTTATTCATTGGCATTACGAGGTAAAGAAACGACTTATCTGAAACGCCACGTATTACAAGGGGCTTACTTATACCATTAAAACTAAGGGAAACGCTGTCGGATTCTATTGATTGTAAACAGTCTACGATGTATTTGTAGTTGAAATTGATATCCACATCTTCTCCACTAAAAACCGCGTCTATAGTGTTGGTGTTGTCGCCGACGTCAGAGTTTTTGGTCTGCAATTCAAACACCTTTTTAGATGGAAGAGCCTTTACGTTTATTTGGTTTAGTTTGTTTGAAAAAATGTTTGCAATTTTAAGCGAATTTACAAAATCTTGCTTAAGCATTACTACTTCGGTGGTATTACCTTTTGGAATTATTTGTTTATAGTCTGGAAAAATACCATCTATAACGCGAGATGTGAGATAAACGCCGTCGTAACTAAAAGAAATTTGGTTTTTTTCTAAATTTACTTGCACTTCTCCACTTATTTCTTCTAAAACGCGAATTATCTCTGGAATATTTTTAAAAGGTATAAGTAAACTACCAAATTCTTTCGCTTTTTTTGTTTGGATCTTTTTTTCTGCAAGTCTAAACGAATCTGTCGCCACAAAAACAATATCTTCATCATCATTACAATAAATATATACAGAAGAAAGCTCGGCTTTCATACTAGAAATAGCTGAGCTATACCACACTGATTTTAACCCGCGCACAAACTCACCGGCATTTATTTTAAAAGTTTTATCACTCACTACCACAGGAATAGTTGGAAAATCTTCTTTTAAATGTGTCTTTATGTGTGTTTTATTTTTTTGCGTAGACACAAAAAGATTATTTTCTTCCACACTCAGTGTTACCGTTTTGTCGTCACTGATACTAGAAAGGAAAGAGCCCAATATACCAGCTGGAATAGCCACAGAGCCTTCTGTAACGACTTTTACTGGCATTGTTATCTCTACACCCAAATCAAGGTTTGTAGACCGTATTATCAAGCTGTTTTTTGTAGCCTCAAGTAAAATACAGTTAATAACTTGCAGAGAATGATTTCTTCCAGCAATTCTTTCTACTTGTAAAATATTCTTACTCAATTTTTCTATTATGCATTCTACTTTCATATTCACTATATTAGTTAATTATTATATTTAAATACTATTACTATTATTAATACTGTGGATAACTGGATAACTTTTTAAACCCATATTCTTGAACACTTTTCTTGTAATTTCTTAAACATAACTTGTTGATAATATTTTATATGATGTGAATAAAATTTTTAACGACCAATTTTTTCTTTTCTTATCCACATTTATTCAAGTCTTGTTCACATCATATCAACATCGCCCGAATCCTATTTATCTCCTGCGAAAGAACATTATCAAACCTGAGATCATTTTTTATTTTTTCGCAAGAGTGAATAACGGTCGTGTGATCTCGCCCACCCATTTTTTCGCCGATAGACGGATAAGATATATTGAAATCTTCCCGCAAAATATACATCGTTATTTGTCTAGGTTTTATAATTTCCTTTTTACGAGTCTTTTCATAAATACTTTCTTCGTTTATATTGTAGAAATCAGCGACGATCTTGATAATTTCTTTTGGAGAAAGGTTTCTTTTTGGGCTGGCGCTATTTTTGATAAGATTTTTTACATCATTTAGTGTGAGCTCTTTTTGTTTTAGTCTAGCTTGGCAGATTATTGTGTTGAGCGCGCCTTCAAGCTCACGAATATTACTAGAAAGAGTTTGTGCCAAGTAATCTATGATTTCCAGCGACAAATCGTGGTTGTGAAAACGCAATTTAGCCTTTAGTATAGCCGTTCTAGACTCATGATCTGGTGCTGGTATGTCTACTATCATACCTGCTGCAAAACGTGATTTTAGGCGGTCTTCTAGATTTTGAATATAGTTTGGGTGTTTGTCCGAAGAAAAAATGATTTGCTTGTTGTTTTCGTATAGATGATTGAACAAATGAAACAACTCTTCTTGCGTATTCTGTTTATTTGAGAAAAACTGTATATCATCCATGATTAAAACGTCATATTTTCGGTATTTTTCTTTAAAATTGTTGACCTTGTGGTTTTGAACAGAGTTTACATAGTCCACCGTAAACTTTTCCGATGTTACATAGTGAATTTTACTATCAGGATAGTTTTGTTTCATATAATTACCCACAGCTTGAATAAGGTGTGTCTTTCCATGCCCAGTGTTTCCGTAAATAAATAGAGGGTTGTATACAATTCCCGGCTTTTTTATAATCGCTTGTGCTGCGGCGTGTGCTAGCTCGTTGAATGGTCCAATAACAAACGAGTCAAAGGTGTATTTTGGATTTAAATTGTCGTCTTTGTTTATATAAAACTCACTCAAAGGAAGCTCACCTGCACTTTGCGGGATATTTTTTATTGTTCTTTGGTCCTCTTTTTTTACATCGTTTTTATTGACGATATAATCTAGAGATCTGATGTTTTCTGACAAAGCTCGCAATGATTTTAAAATAGATCCGTGATATTTGTCTACCATCCACTGTTTTACAAAGGCGTTTGGCACACTGAGATAAGCGACACCGTCTTCCAGCTTGTAAATAAAGGTATCTTTGAACCAAGTATTAAAATTAGCTTTAGAAACGTTGATTTCTACATCCACAAGCACACTTTCCCAAAGTTTTTTGCTATCCATATTAGTGACTATTATATATGATAGCCAACATGTTTCTACTTGTTAAAAAGTGACACTTATGTTGATACACTGTGAACAAGTTGTGAATAACTCAGTCATAATATATACTCTTGTATATGTCTAAAACATACCAACCAAAAAAGCGAAAACGTGGAAAAACACACGGTTTTCTGGTAAGAAACAGAACAGCCGGAGGCAAAAAGACCATTAAAAGACGACGTCGTAAGGGTCGAGCCAAACTCTCAGTTTAAATATATGTTGCCAAAAAATAAAAGGATCTCCAAGGATTCTTTTAAGACGCTTTCTCTGCAAAGTCAGGTTTTTCATTCCCCACACTGGACATTGCGCAGTATTCCCTCTTCCGTAGAGGGTTTTGCTGTGCTTGTCTCTAAAAAAGTAGCACCAAAAGCGGTTTTGAGAAATAGGATTCGTAGAATGGTATATTCTTTTGTCGGCACAGTGTTGTCGGATATAAAAAAACCCGCAAAAAACATAATCTCTGCAAAATCTGGTGCAGGACTACTGTCGTTTGAAGTACAAAAAGAAGAAATTTTGGAACTATTTAAAAAAGCGGGTCTTTTGTAAAACACCGCGTACTAATATACAATAGTCTGATGCTTAGTTTATATAATCTTATCGTCTATGAGCCACTTTACAACGGGCTCATTTTGCTAATGGATACTCTCCCGTGGGCAGACGCAGGTATTATTGTTATTTTGTTTACTGTCATTGTAAAGCTTATTTTATTTCCCCTTTCAAAAAAGGCCGTTGAAACACAGATTCAAATGAAAGCGGTAGAGCCAGAGCTCACAGCACTAAAAGAGCAATATAAAGATGACAAACAAATGCTCGCGCGCAAACAGATGGATTTGTATAAAGAAAAAGGCATCAGACCATTTGTGAGTATTTTTCTTATTTTTATACAATTACCAATAATTTTTGCACTCTACCGTATATTTTTACACCCAGGCTTACCAATGATAGATCAAAGTATACTCTATGCTTTTGTCCACGTACCCCAAGCAGTAGACATGTTTTTTCTGGGACTAGATATTTCTAAAAAACAGATAATTTTGGCAATCATTGTCGCAGTCTCAACTTTTTTTCAAGCAAAAATTATGGTGCAAAAGAACACCCCTGTTGCTAAAAAAGCAGGCACACCAAACTCATTTAAAGAAGACATGATGCGTAATATGAATATACAAATGCTTTACGTTTTTCCAATAATTGCTGGTGCTATTTCTTGGAGTATTTCCGGTGCTATCGCTCTTTATTGGATTACAAGCAACCTTTTTACAATAGGGCAAGAACTCGTGCTTAAAAGAAAGTTAAAGAAATAGTTTTTGTTGTCCAGTAACAGCAAACTACAAGGCGTAGCTCCAAAGGGAGAAATTCTTTTTGTTCATAAATACAAGAAACTTTTCTTCAGCGTCTATTGATAGATTGACAGCGTCAATATCTTTTCCAGCGACCTCAAAAATATTTAATATTTGCTCGGTTGTACCAGTGACGGTGTCTATTTTCCATAGATTGTCTTCAAAGGAGACCAGACCCTTGTACCAATCATCAGGATATGTCCCCCCTTTTAGACTTTTCGGTATTGCACAATAGACAATATCAATATTTTTTTTACTCCACACACACTTTTCTGCTAACGTAGGAGTAGAGAGAGTGGGGCTAAAAGTATCACTAGCTATTTTATAGGTCTGTAAATACATTTTGCCAGCAGTGTCGTTGAAACTATATAGTACTTTTGTGACATTTGTGTTTGCGAGTGTTGTGAGTCCAAGCCAGCCACCAAGCACCAGTTTTTGTTTTCCTGTGACGGTGTTTAGGAAATATAAATACCCGGGCAACTGTGCGCTCGCTTTTGTGTTGAGTGTTATTGTGTCTGTTTTTGGCCACTGCACGATCCACTCTCGTATCGGAGAATCAAATACTGTCGCACCCTTTGAGCCGTCTGGATTTGAAATAACACCCCTTGCACCAGAATCTAGCTCGGTCATATAAAACAGCTTGTCTTTTTTGTCTGACACAGCCAACCCATTTATGTTTGGTGTGAGATATGTACTTACGAGTTCTGCTAGCGTTCCCACCTCCCTTGTGGTGGTTGCTCCCGCTGTGGTTGCTGTGGTCGTAGCAAAAGAACCAAACACTGTTTCTATGAGGTCGCTGTCATCTTTTAAATATCTAAGTAAAACCGTATCTTTTTTTACAAAAACAGCCTCAGCCACTTTCGGTATTGTTGTGTTTGAGATTCTTTCCACGGTATTTTTGTCTGTTTTTGATTCATATACATTACCTGTACTTTTTTCCAGAAATCGCACAAAAGTACTGCTCCCTACCGTAAATATTTCTGATCCAGCAACAGGTAATGGATATATCTCTCGCAGTCTTGGTGGTGTTGTGTTTGTTTCTGTCGGCACGGTGTTTTGGTTTGGATTTGTTTCCACCACGTTTGTTTTTGGAGTCGCGACAGTGCCTTTTCCAAAAGGAAAAAAATCACGAATACTTGTCGCAATGTCGCTTATTGTGTTTGCTTTTTTGTCCTGCGTAAAATATAAAAATAAAAAGACGCCGATAACGATAACGAATATTATTCCTATAACGATTGTGATTTTATTAAGCATATATTATGGTCTTTGTAACAGCGGTGGTGCCTCATTGTCTTGTGGTCTTTGTAACAGCGGTGGTGCCTCATTGTCTTGTGGTCTTTGTAAAAGCGGTGGTGCCTGATTTGTCTGCGGTGCTTGCGCTGGTGCGGATGGTGGTGTTTGTGACTGCAGTGATGCGGGTTTTGCTTGTGGTGGAGGTGTGGGTGGTAGCCCCGCGTTTATTTTTAAAAGATTTGGATTTATGGTTTGCAAAAGAAGATAAGATAAGACAGCCAAAAGTAATCCCCCGACTGCTTTTTGTATTTTTCCTTTCCCATCTAACTTGTCCCCAATGGCGTCTGTGGACATATACTGGATACCACCTATCACTATCATAATAACAGCAAGCACACCCGCGACACCAATAAGAAGCTTAAACATTCCCAATAGATATATATTCATGTTGGTTGTTTTGCCGCTTGTGGTGTGTGGTAGCGGGCTAAGCGGAGTGTATTCAAGTGTTTCAACGGCCATTACCTGTGGCGTAAGAGTTTTTGCCACAAAAAACACAGAAAACAAAACAGTAGAAAATATTGTCGCAAACACTATTTTTTTAGCAAAGTTTTTTGTCATATTTTTTGTGTTGAGTCTGCACTGTCGGCATTAAAATATATTTTTGTAGAAAACTCTCCGTATTGTAACGTATCGTCTGTTTTTTGGATGCTCAGTCCCACAGACGTCTCACCTTGTCCGTCTGGTGTTCTAAGCACGAGTGAATAAGGGTTTGTTTGATTTGGTATTGACCGTCCGTTCATTTTCCACTTATAAGCGAGGAGTGAATTGTCTCTTTTGTTTGTGTTAAAAAAATATGGTGCAACAAAAAATGATATTTCCTTACTGTTTAAAGTAAAAGCAGAAGGTATTGCTGTATTATACAACACTCCATATAAAGGGTGGTTTTCATAAACCAATACTTGTGGCACACTGCCACCAAGGCTTATACTATTTTCTGCTTTGAAATTGCCGTCAGCAGAAGTTGCGGTCACACTTATCGTAACTGGTTTTGCGAGCACCCAGCCACCAGTAGACAACACATTTTTTCCATAACCAGAATCTTTTCCCAAAACACTTCCGTTTGTGCTCCATTTATAAATGAGAGTTTTTGGATCTAATGTCGTGCCAGACGAAGTTACAAAAGAAGGTATCGCTACTACTTGTGCACGACTTTGATATGTATATAAAGATTTTCCCTTATAAAAAGGTGGAGTGTAGTTGTTGGTTTGCCAAAAAAGGCCTAGCCCCACAGGTCTTATGGTGATTTCTTTTGAAAAATCACTCGCAGAAATTTTGACTATGGAAACGCTACCGAGTCCTTTGGTTGTAAATTGAAAAGTTTTTAATCCTACCCCTTTTTGTTGCACGACACCATTGAGAGACCATGTGATGTCTAGCACATCCAAATCTTTAGCATAGTTTTCAATACTTATACCCACAAGCTCATTTGGTCTAGGATTTTCTGGTCTTACAAAAAACTGTGTATCGTCTGGAATTTGTGGTATTAAAGATTGTGCGTGCGCGACTAAACCAAAAGAAAAAAATACAAACACCGCGGTGAGGATAGTGAAAATTATTTTTTTAGAATTGTTAAACATGTGAGTAAAAACCACTATGTAATTTTAGCACGCCACACCCTTTCTTCAAGGAATAAACTAGGCCGCCAACCTTTGCTCGTCATTTCGCTCTCTGGCGGATTTTTTTCGGTTACTTAGTGCATCGTTAAAAGACAAGCTCTCGGGTCCCAAGTTGTCTAAGTTGTTTGCAAAACCTTTTGGGTTTTGGGCAAAATCCTTTGGTTGTGCTACTGGGTTTGGATTACCCACAGCGACATGTGCACCCACAGACAACTTTAACCCCAGCTCTTTTTGTGCCAATTCTTCTGCCCAAAGGGTTGCTATAGTAAACAATATTCCACCCGTCCAACAAGGGAGAGCATTTACTAGCGGTATCATTTCTCCGAAGAAACTTCCAAAAAATCCTAGCGTGCGTTTTGGGTTAACAAAACTTACGTTTAGACACTTCAGCCAAATATAAAATAAAATTACCGCTGCAAGATTTACACTCTCGTTTACTATGAAAGCCGCAACGTTTCCTACTACAGGTATCAACTCCAATAATTCTACAACAAACTGCACGCCGTCCACACTAAGTGCTACAGTTACCAATAACACAGCCATTATTGATGATATTTTTGTCATAGATTTATTTAACTTTCCGCTCCACTTTCCAAATCCCTCTTTGCCTTTTGGATAGAAAGGACCTGAGATGGGTCTGAAGTGATGATTTGATCCTCGGTGTATGATGCGATTATTTTAATCGCCACGTGTTTTAATCCTGCAAAAAATATTCCTTCACCAATAGAAGACTCCAAAAGCAAATATTTTTCTTCGTCTGTGAGGTTGAATGTCGTTTGGAGCTTGTCTATAGATGTTGGTGATTGTTTTAGCAAAACCTGAATAGAAGAGTTGGTGATGATGGGCATACCGTAGGGAGATTTTAGGAAATCGTCCACATCTTGCGTGATTGTTGCGAGTCCGAGATAATATTTTCGTCCGCGTTTTGCCAAGCTGAGCAAAAAAGAGGCGGTGTCTTCTGATTTCATCATCCACCACGCTTCATCTATCACAAGTAGGCGTTTCTTTAACTCTTTACGAATAGCACTCCATATATAGTGCATCACGATATACATAGCGACAGGCTTGAGCTCGTCTTCCATATCTCGCAGAGAAAAGACGATGAACTTTTTGTTGATGTCTATGTTTGTCGGGCGATTTATAAAGCCAGCCCAAGTACCTTTTGTGTATTTTGAAAGTCTTTGTGCAAGCGATTCCCCACCCTCCATACCTGTGAGCACCAGCTCAAAGTCGGACATCAGTGGCGGATCTACGTTTGCAAAATCAGACTCGGCGGTGATATCTTTTAGCGCGTAAGTTTCAGTAATAGCTCGGTCTATCACAGCGTCTTCTTCTGCAGAAATACCTCCAAGCATTAGTCGGAAAAGCCCTACCAGATTTATTATCGTACTTCGTAGAATACTTGCTGAAGATTCGTCTTCTCCCGGCAAAGGCAAGTCAAAAGGATTGATATGATGTTCCGAGTTTAGAGAAATTTTGAAATATCTTCCACCCACAGCTTCAGCCATATATTCGTATTCACGCTCGGGATCTATTACAAGCACTTCTGTCTCAAACATCAGCGTTCTCAAAATCTCTAGCTTGGTCGCGTAAGATTTTCCACTACCCGATTTTGCAAAAGTGATTGAATTGTAGTTTTCAAGCGAGAATCTATCAAAAAGCACAAGACTGGAGTTGTGTCTGTTTATACCATAAAGGATTCCTTTGTCTGATGTGAGGTCAAATGAAATAAACGGAAACAGACTTGAAAGCGGAGAAGAGTTTAGCTTTGAATGAACATTCAAAATATCTGTGCCGATAGGCAAAACACTTTTGTAACCTTGTTCTTGTTGGAAAAGCGCAGGTTTTACATATACCAGCTTTGCTTCAAGTATTGATTTTATTTCAGACTCTATTTTATCCAGCTCAGCTGTGCTTTCTCCGTAAATAGAAATATAAAGGCCGACGTCAAAAAGTTTTTCTTGAGCTTGTTGTAGATTGTCGCGTAGTCCTTCTAGGTCTTGGTATGCAGTATCAAGCATAGGATCTCGCACCATTCCTTTTTCTTCACGCTCATGAATCTGACTCTGTACTTCCGCCACTTTTTTCTGAAACTGACGCAATACTTTTACTGTGTCTATTGGGTGAATAAAAATTGATACATCAAAAACGCGGTCTAAGTTGATAATCGGTGCAAACCAGCTTTCGCCGAGAAAACGCGGATATGAAATTACAAAAAACGTCCGCGCTATTTTATCACCAAGACTAAGCTCACGCGGAGCAATTTTCAAAGCACTCGGCGCAATAATGTCTTTCAGCTCAAGAGCCTGTGCTTTATATATTTCTTGCGGAAGAAGACCCATCGCTTCTTCCTTTTTATCTTTATTAAATAATTTACTAATGAAGCTCATATTTTTGTAATGTTTTTATGAAAGTTGTATCGGCTTTTCTGCGTCGCCCGGATTAAATATCTTGTAAAATAATTCCACGATTTCTTCTGTGCCAAGTGGAACGACTTTCACGCCTGTGCGCACAAGCCCCTGCTCCACCACGGAAAGTCTCTGCTCCAGCTGTGTTCTGTGTTCTTCAAAAACCTCCTGTGTGCTTATTTTTTTATCTTCCACACTTTTCTTTTTTCCAAAAAGACCAAAGATAGGATTTTTCCCTTGAAGTGTAGCTGGAGAATATGGCACGACCACAAAAAAGTGCTTGGTCATGATGTTGCTGTTTTCTGTAAAGTTTTTTATAAATCCAATATATTCTTGCACCTGTATTTTCATCAAATCATTTACCTGTTTTTTTTCTCGTCCTTCCAGTAGAGCTATATACGGACGTATATCAAGTCTGCGTGATTGAATAAATATTTGGACAGAAAAATCTAGAGAGTTTAAAAAATCTTGAAACTGATAGAGGGTTGCTTCGCGTTCATCATTTGATTTCAAAGAAAAATTTATAGAAGAAGCCAAAAGAACCGCACGGAGTGAACCGTCTTTTAGTGTTATTATTCCATCTTTTATATCAGAGATTGGAACAAATTCTTGAGTGGCTCTTGCGTTGGTTGCCATATTAAGGAATTATATCCTATTTTCTTATCTATTTGTATCACTTCTTGTGATTGGGTTTTGATTTTCTGCTACACCAAGACTCCATGTGAGGTCTTTTAGCTTGCTTTCCCCCAGTTTTGGTAAAAAAGAAGATGACAATTCTTTTGGCGGTGAATCCATTGTGAGTTTTTTTTGTTCGTGTTTCCAAATGTAGAGCTTGCTTGTCGTTACATATTTGAAAAAAGCTTCTACTATATATATGAATGGTTTGTTGTTTATTTTATAGAAAGCGAGTGCCGCTCCAAAACCAAGAACGGGAAGCATTAAGAAATAGGCGATGGATTTTATTGGTACAAGAAAATACAAAATAGCACAGGCTCCCGCGCTACCCGCTATATAAAGAAACTGCTTAAATGTAAACGGCCCAAAAATTTTGTCCTCTACATCTATGAATTGTGGAACTTGGAATCGCATTTTTTTAGTTTTTATCGGAGTTTATTGGGGGTTTATTAAATTGCTTCTCGGTACGGATCCGCATCGGTGTATTTTTTTACTGGCGGAGTTTTTGCCATATCCACGTGCGCCTCTTGCCGAGGTATTTTCACTATTCCGCCGAGCTTTTCATCTACTATCGTGCTTCCCCGTGCTTGCTCTTGTGCGTGTGCTTCTATAAGAGCAGGGTGTTCTATTTCGGCAAGCAACACCGCACGATTTATTTTAGGCATTTCTTCTTGCTCTTTTTTCTCAACCTGTTGGATGAGGACGCCGGAGACGGGTTTGGGTGCCGATGTCTGATCTTCTGTTTGCTGTCCTTTTTGCTCAGTATCCCCACCACCCCCAGCTAGTTTTTCTGCCATTTCTACCACCAACCCCATTTCTTTAAGTGATTCTCTCACTCCCGCAAAAACCTGTATTTCAATTTCTTGTGATATTACTTTGGCTTGTTCTTTTGGTATAGCGAGCACACTTGAAATGTTGTCCGCGCAATCTTTTATGGTTGTAAGACCAATGAGCACATAAATAACTTCGTTTTTTAGTGCACTGGTTTGTTCGGCGGTTAAATTGTATTTTCCGCCAACCCAGTTTATTTTTGTTTCAAATTCAGAAGACAACACAACAGTACGGATATCTTCTGGTACGATACCCCACTGATCATACAATATTTTTTTTAATTTCTCGTCCATATTTTATAAAAGGTTTAAGTTGTTTTTGGCGGTGTTACTTGCCCAGCTCCAGCCTCCTCCTCCTTTGCTTTTTTTATTACTGCTAGAACTTGTCTTAATTCAGCTTCCTCCCCCCTTCCTTTAGCGGCATCCCTCAACGCTTTCACTAGCGTTTCTCTAGATTCACCCCAACCCCCCACCTTGTCAGCCACCTCATTCATATGTCCACGGTAGAGTCTATTTTTTTCTTCATCTGTTGCCTTAGAGCTGTTAGTTATGAGTCCATGTATCAATGTTCCAGCATCAATATGTCCTTCTGCTTTTTTGTTGCTCTCTTTTTCAATCTCAGCATATTGGCTTGCTTGCCTCTTGTAGTTGTCTATCTCACTTTTTATTTGTTCTGTTCGCGCTAAGTCAGCTTTTAGCGAGTCCATTTCCTGCAACCGTTTCTTTTTCATTTTTCCATTTTTCATATCATTCTCATGTTTATCAATTTTAGCTTTTGTGTTTTCTAATTCATTATCTGGTATAGCGTTTCCTGCAGCTATTTCTCGCTCCAGTTCCTGTTCTTTCTCTTGTTGAGCCACCCTACTTATTGAAGCAGCTTCTCCACTCACTGAAGCAACGTCTCTTTGGTTCTTCGCATCTTGTCCGTGTTTAGTTACTCGGGTAATTCTATCTTTCTCCACTTTCTCATCAAAACCTCTTTCTGCATTTTTTACCCCATCTTTTGCGTATTGTTCGTTAAGAGCCTTATCTTTTTTATTTCTCTCTTGCACAGATTCACCAGAACCAAAGCGAGAACCAGTAGCTTTTCCTGTTGTCGCGTTACGTATAGTGCGTCCCATTACCGTATTACCAAAAGCACTTCCAGCAAGCTTTTTATCCAATTTTTCAATACTAACATTACCAAGCCCGCGCACAGCCCCTCTGCCAATTTTACCACCACCCCACGCAGCCCCTCCACGTATTTTACCCTGACCCCAACTCTTTATTTTATTTCCAGCATTCATTGCCGTCGAAGCTCCCATTGCACCGAATTGTTTTGCGACAAACAAACAGAAAAGCAACATCGCGATGATTATTATGAAATTCATAACGAGGGGCAGTGCCTCAATCTTATCTAGACCATCTGCTGTCACCACCTTTTCAAGAGTAGAGGTAGACGGTTTCAAAATTCCATCAAGAACTTGGAAAGAAACCCATAAGAGTGCCATAAATACA
>CALRHW010000012.1 GCA_943359555.1 Parcubacteria group bacterium
TTATTACCATTAACCCAGCTACCACTTTAGACGAACAAACTGAATATTATGTTGAAATTGGTGCCGATGCTTTTGACGATACGAACAGCAACAGCTACGCGGGGATTTCAAATACAACCAGCTGGAGTTTTACGACGGGCGATTTTACCCCACCCACCGTATTGTCTGGCGCACCTTCCGGCAGTCAATCTGCAGGGACAACTCAGGTAACAATGTCTTTAACAACCGACGAAAACACTACCTGTAGGTATTCTTCAACTTTGGGTACCGCATTTATTGCGATGACTGCCTTTACTACGACTGGTACAACTAACCACTCTACTTCAATTGCAGGTCTAAGTAATAGCTCAAGTTATTCATACTATGCACTTTGCCAAGATGGTTCAAATAATGAAAGCGTAGAAGCGACCATTTCTTTTTCCGTTGCCTCGGCTGGTAGAAGCAGAAGTTGTTACGGCTGTCGTATTGATCCAGTAGAACCAATAGGCGGATTTAAACTTGATATCAACCAAGGAGCAACAGTAACCTCTAATCGAATCGTTACTCTCAACCAAAACGCCGGAACAGATATCAAAAAAATGTCAACCTCCATGAGGAGCGATTTTTCTGACTCCTCACAGGAAGAATATCAGCCAACCAAGCAATGGGATTTATGCTCTAGTTTTAGCGGTTTAATTAAAAGCCCATCTTGTCCTGATGGAAAATATATTGTTAATACCAAGTTCTATACTACTTACGGAAGAACAACCGATACAGCAGTAGTGTCAAGTAGTATAATTTTACAAACCACACAACAAGGTCAAGCTCCATCTTTAAGCCCGTTTGTAAAATATCTTCGCTTTAAAGATACAGACCTAGGTGTCAAACAATTGCAAATATTCTTGAATAAAGACCCCGACACACAGCTTGCAAATTCTGGTCTGGGTTCACCTGGAAAAGAAACTACTTATTTTGGATTGCTCACAAAAAAAGCAGTGATAAAGTTCCAAGAAAAATACGCCACGGATATTTTGATTCCTGAAGGATTAACCAAAGGCACCGGTTTTATGGGTCAATTCACCACCAAAAAGATAAACGAGTTAATCGGTAATTGACGCACTTTCTATCACGCGCAATCTGTGCAGGAAGTTTTGAAAAATAATCCTCAAGCTCAAGTCGTCACCAATGCCAGCGTCGGTAAAAAATTGACGGAAATGGGTGTTGCACATTTTGTTGTTGAAGGTAGAAACAACAAAAGTTTCAATAACGTCGTCTTTGAAGCCTTTGATGGAAAGCACGAAGAAATTTTTGAAGAAATCGGTCAAGTATAAAACACAGGATATTTTATAGACAATAAACTTTTTTATCCTGGCGATTCATTTCACAATCCAGAAAGGCATGTGGGCGTACTTGCACTTCCTGTTGCTGGACCTTGGTGCAAGATTGCAGACGCGATTCGTTATGCACTAAAAGTAAAACCAAAATTTGCGTTTCCTGTGCATGACGGAATGTTGCAAAAGGAACGGGTGGGTGGTGCTCATAGAATTCCTGATTTAGTTTTAGCGAAAAACGATATAAAATTTATTGCTATGAATGCTGGAGATGAAATAGAGTTTTAAAAATGGGCACTCAAACTGTAATTATTTTTTCTTACTCCAAATAATTAAAGTCATCAGCGAATTTGCTGTGATCATTGCTATGGAGTGGAGAACTGTCGCGATGTTGTATGCTTGCAAAGAAAAAAGCATAAGAATATGTCGCAAGACATTCATACTATAGAGTGTCGCGGTTTCTGTGCGTGGGTGTTTCCAAGTTTTCATAATCGTTGGGACAAAAGCGCACAAGTCTATACTCACCGCTATTATCACTGACATCGTAGGATCTTTTGTAAGAATCCAAGGAATCACTCCGAGCAAACACACAACCAAGAAAAAAGTATCTATCTTTTTTATTTCTTTAAAACCATATCGCAAAGAGAAAAAGAAAATGATAATAGTAAATATTTCAGAGACCGCTGTGGGAATTGCCCCGACACCAGCTCCTTTTGCTAGTTGTCCAAAAAAAATGATGCAAGATACCATAGACCACACGAGCCAAGTGTAGGGGTGTGGTTGGACTCTTTTTTTAAAAACATCACGGATATACGGTACATTACCAGCGATTGCAAGTAATGAAGCAACGATTGCTACGGCTTCTTTCATATAGCATTTATTGTAACACCTTGTGCTAAAATATAAGTAGACAAATTATCAATTTAATTTTTTTAATAAAATTATATGAAAAAACCAATCATCATTATCGTCATTCTTTTTGTCGCTGTGGGAGTTTATTTTTTGGCAAAAGGTCCTAGTAATGTAGTCGTTGCTCCAGTAACAACTGATACAGTCAATACGACTCAAACATTGCCGACTCAAAATAATACTGTTGTAAATAACGGAGCATTGAAAGATTCTACACAGACAGTTTTAGGAAAATCTGTAGAAGGTCGCGATATCACAGCGTATCATTATGGAACAGGTGCCGGAGAAATTATTTTTACTTTTGGTATCCATGGTGGTTACGCATGGAATACGGTTCTTCTCGGATATCAAGTTATGGATTATTTAAAGAAAAATCCTAATGTGATTCCTGCTAACGTAAAAGTTACTGTCATTCCAGTATTAAATCCAGACGGTTTAAATAAAACTATTGGCAAAACTGGCGTATTTACATCGGCAGATGTTCCTACTTCGCAAGAAGCTTTGGTGGCGGGACGTTTTAATGGTCACAATGTAGATCTAAATCGCAACTTTGATTGTGATTGGCAATCTACTGGCACATGGCAAAATAAGGCCGTAAGTGGCGGAACTTCAGCATTTTCTGAACCAGAATCTCAAGCGGTAAAAAATTATGTACAACTAAATAGTCCAGTGGCGGTCATTGCTTGGTATAGTGCGGCTGGAGGAGTTTACGCATCAAGTTGTCACAATGGTGTTTCTATTCCTACAAACACTATCATGAAAGCGTTTGCGGACGCATCTAAGTATTCTGCAAACGCCGATTTTGATTTCTACGAAATAACTGGTGATATGGTAAATTGGCTCGCTAAAAATAATATTCCAGCAATCAGCGTTATTCTTACAAATCACACCGACATAGAGTGGACAAAAAATTTAGCTGGTATCACGGCTGTATTAAACTACTTTGGTACAGGAAAAGTGTCACAATAAATAATGCCTGCTTTTTTTACAAAACCTATTATCACAGCGACAGTAGTTTTGTTTTTGTACCTAGCCCTTATATTTACGTTTTTCTATCTCCGCGGAAATAAACCTGAAGTTTTACCAATAAAACCAATGCCAGAATCTATCGTTGCTTTAGCAAAATATAAAATTATCGGCACGTCGGTCGCGAGTCGTAAAATAGAAAGTTTCACTTACGGAAATGGAAAAACCCATTTACTTTTTGTGGGAGGTATTCATGGTGGCTATGAATGGAATAGTGTTCTGCTCGCTTATGAATTTTTAGATTATCTTGATAAAAAATTTATAACTGTTCCCGCCAATATTACCGTTACAGTTATTCCGTCCGCAAACCCAGACGGAGTTTTTAAGGCAGTAAAAAAAGAGGGACGTTTTGTACAGGCGGACGTACCTACCGACAAGACCCTTCTTGCGTCAGCGCGTTTCAATGCAAACGATGTAGATCTCAATCGCAATTTTGGATGTGATTGGCAACCAAAAAGTATGTGGAAAACAAATGTTGTGAGCGGGGGAACTTCAGAATTTTCTGAACCAGAAGCTGTGGCGATTAAAAATTTTGTTTTGGAAAATAATCCAGATGCTGTTGTGTTTTGGCATAGTCAAGCCAACACCGTTTATGCTTCAGATTGTCACAACGGTATTCTTCCTGTGACACTAGACATTATGAATGCTTACGCACGCGCTTCTGGATATTTAACAGACAAGTCTTTTAGTAGTTATGCTGTCACTGGTTCTGCCGAAGGGTGGCTCGCTTCAATAAATATTCCAGCTATTACAGTAGAACTTAAAACTCACGAGACAGTAGAATGGGAAAAAAATCTGGCTGGTATAAAAGCATTGTTTGAGTATTTTCAAAAAACTAATTAAATAAAATACAAAAAACGCCCCCTCGCTAAAGCGTTTGAGGGCGTTTTTTTGTTTTAGAGGCTGTGTCTTAGGCAGCAGCTACTTCTTCACTTGCGCCTTCTGCTTTCATTCCACATGTTGGGCAAACTCCGTCTACCATTGCAACGTTACACACTGAGCACATTTTTTCTTGTGTTGGTTCCATATAAATATATTTTAGACATCTAATAATAGGTCGACGGCTAAGTCTAGCACCCATGTCTGTTTATGCATAACATCAAGGTTGTGATATATTTAAATAAATAAAATTATGAACAGATTTAAAATGCAGACGGTTGGACTTTTTGTTTTAAGAATTGGTTTGGCGCTCGTGTTTTTATGGTTTGGTACACAGCAGATTCTTCATCCAGATAAATGGACGGCACTCGTACCTATTTGGGCACATGTATCTTTTCTCACTGTAAAACAACTCGTGCTTTTAAACGGTGTACTTGAAATTGTTGCCGCTATTTTTCTTATTTTAAATTTCTGGACACGCATCGTCGCCCTTCTTTTGGCTCTACACCTTTTTAGTACCGCTTTTTCTTTCGGTCTCAATCCTACTGGCGTGCGTGATTTTGGATTAGCTATGTCTACACTTGCTTTGTTTTTTCTCGGACCGAATAAACTGTAAAAAATATAAAACTAGCGGGAAAGTGGGGTGGTGATATAATACCTCTAGAACAAAACGGTGTGTTGCCGTCTGTTTTCAATTCACAATTTTACAGAGAGGAGTTTGCTATGACTGACGCATCACCAAGCCCCAATTCCTCTCCGAGGAAGTGGATAACCAACTACGGTGTTTTTTTCAGGAAGTTTGGATGTATTGTAGATCCAGACACAGTCCTACCTGATTATCGTAAAGGGTTTGATTTTGCCATCATTTCTGGTAAGTGTCTCACTAGAGTGGAGACCTTGAAGCGTATCATTGATGGTTTGAAAACTGTTGATGGTGGACGTCATCAAAATCTGATCAACTTTGATCAAGAAGAAGTTTTTGAAAGATTCCACTCAACGTCTCATCGTTTAATGACACAGGATGAACCAATCTGGGCTCGTACACTTCCTGACGAAACGAAGCAGTTTGAGTACACAAGCTTCTCTCGTATTCGGGCAGGAGGAGTATATTTGATGACGCTCCCAGAATGTCTCTTGATTGGAATCAAGTATCTGATTAATCAGGATGTGTGCTGGGTCACTTCTCCAGCCAGAGTGGTTTTGTCTGGCGGATCTATTGATGAGAATGGTTTTGTGCCTTACGTCTTCATTGAAGATGGAAGGATTTGTGTACATAGTCACAAGCCAGACAAAAGTGAATCCTCAGATTTGTCTCAATTGTGGGAAGTGATTGTCCCAAATATTAAAAAGGACCCGCCCCCGAGCGTTTAGCGCTCGGGGGCTTTCTTTTTTCTTATTTATAAAAAGGAAAACTCCGCTTTCGACCATTTAGGGTGGTCGAAAGCGGAGCGAAGTGAAGCGATACCGAAGCAAGAGGTGTGTCTCAGAAGAGGTGCCTCCGAGACGCGGGGGTATTTTGAGAACAAAAGCTATCATTAATCATATACCCCTCCACATTTTTGAACATAAAGTTATCCACAGTTGTCCACCCACTCTTTTTGTCGCCACCAGCTCACTATTTCGTATCTTTTAATTTTAGTCCATATCTAACACCGACAAGCATCAATACTCCAAGTATAGAAAAAATATAGCCATACGGTGTGTTTTTTATTGTGAAAAAATATAAAGTACTAACGACGACGGCTGGAGTAATAATATACGCAATAGGTTTTGTCATACGAAACAAACTTATCAATCCAGTATTTTTTTCATTTACATGTTTAAAGAAATAGCTCTCGGATGTGATTTCCACAAAACTCGCGCCAACTCTCGTGAGAAAAAGCAGACCCGCCCAAGCCAAGAGCATTTTTGTATGAAGTAGAGGAATAGAAAAAGTCGCAACAGCCATTATTGTAAAACCAAGGATAAGAATTTCTTTCTCCCCGTATTTTTTATCAGCCAATGTTCCGATAGGTAATTCAAAAAGCATAAATGGCAACAACATTATTGTAAATATCACGCCGATATCTTGCCACGAAAAGCCCACGTATTGATGTAAAAATATCGGCATATATATCACCATCCAAGCGTAGAAAAATTGTAAGACAAGATGCACAATTAATATTCCGTGGACATCACGACGTGTGTTAAATTCAGAAAATATTTTTAGGAAGCGTACTTTTTCTGTGGTTTTGTATTCCGCATCTTTTAAATATTTTTTTATTGTGAAAAATAGCGGGAAAAGAAACAAAAGAGAAACTAGATAAACAATCCAGAAATTATCATCTACAAGAAGAAGTCCCAAAATAAGAGGGGAGAAGACTAAAGTGATGTTTGAAAGCGTTAGATATATTCCGCGAATAGTCCCTGTGTGGGCTTCATTTTTTGTGGCTCCTTCTAGAAATATATCAAGTCCGAAAAGTATCATTGAAACGACTGCATGATGTAGGATAAAAGATAATCCTATGAAATACCAAGATGTGCCCAAAATGAGCCCAACTATTGAAACACCTTCAAGCACAATTGCCCAAAGCGTAAACTTGTGATTTCCGATTTTGTCTAAAATTCTTGGAAGATTTATAAATATTAGTATGTTCATGACTGAACCAAATATGTACAGGAGAGCAAGTCCTGACGCAGTGAAAAACGTTCCTAAATACGAAGAGTGGATATAAATAATTAGAAAATAGTGGAACGAAAGTAGGAGATTGCTGATGTAGATAACAGTAAGTCTGTGAGGCTGTGTAGTGTGTATCATAGTTTTTTACATTCCCAACACAACTGGAATGATGATTGGTTTTTTTGCTGTTTTTTGGAAAAGAAAACGTGTGACGACTTCAGTGATGTTTTCTTTTACATAGTCAAAATTGATAGGGTTCATACCCGCGGTCGTATCCTCGACCGCTTTCTTTATAAGGTTTCGCGCCTCCTGCAACAAGTCCTGCGACTCGCGCAAATACACAAACCCGCGAGAAATAATATCTGGAGATTTTCGTAGCTTACCAGTTTTTAGATTGACGCTCGCGATAATGACAAACATACCGTCTTCGGCAAGCATTTTTCTGTCGCGTATCACCACTTCTTGCATATCGCCCACAGAAAATCCATCCACCATCATCATATTGCTTGGAGCAGTTTCTTTTAGACGCACTAGCTTTTGTCCCTTGTCTTGTATTTCAATCACCGTTCCGTTGTCTGGAATAATGATGTGGTCTTCTGGCATTCCGAGCGATTCTATCATTTGTGCGTGCAAACGAAGCATGTAGTGATTGCCGTGAATAGGCATAAAAAACTTCGGCTTTATTTTTTTAAACATCCACTCAAGCTCGCCACGATTGCCGTGTCCCGTAGAATGAATATATACATCAGATGTTCGGTAATGAATTATTTTTACGCCTTGTCGCGCGATATTGTCTTTCAATCGTTGCACTTTTCTTTCGTTTCCAGGAATAATTGATGATGAAAGCAAAATAGTATCTCGCTTATTTATTTTAAAACTCTTGTGAGTTTTATTTGCCATTCTAGCGAGTACAGAAAACTCTTCGCCTTGAGGACCTGTCGCAAGGACGACGATTCTGTCTGGCGGATATTTTTCGCAGTCCTCTACAGGGATCATCGTATCCTTTTTAGTTGTAAACATTTTTGCCACACGCGCAATTTCCAAATTGGTTTTCATACTCCGTCCTTCCACAATGACTTTCTTTCCATATCTCTCACAGATTTCAATCACTTTTATAAGTCGCTCAAGCTGTGAAGCAAAAGTCCCGATAATAAGTCGTCCTTTAATATTTTTAATTATTTCTTCTAGATTTTTGTGGACGATTTTTTCTGGAGTAGAAAAGCCGGGATTTTCTATGTTGGTAGAATCGTTCATAAAAAGAAGCACATTTTCTTTTTCAAACTTTTTGTATTCTTTTTCTTCCGCTTCTGTAGGAATGCCGTCGTCGTGATCTAGTTTTGGGTCACCTGCATTTACTATACAGCCGTAAGGAGTTTCTATTATCACTCCCATAGAATCTGGAATAGTGTGAGTCACCGCAAAAAATCTCACAGGTAAATTGCCGATACGAATGTGGTCGTCTTTTTCTACGATTTTAATATCAAGCTTTGGTAAATGCGGAAATTCTTCCTGCCGTTTTTGTATCATCAAAGTCGTAAGATAACGAGAGTAAAGAGGCGGATTACCAATGCGGGGCATAATGTACGGAATTCCTCCGATGTGATCCAAATGTCCGTGAGTAATGATAACCGCACGGATTCTGTCTTTATTGTCTTCTAGATATTTTGTGTTTGGTAAAATGTAATCTACTCCGGGAGTATCTTCTTCACTAAATCCAAAACCCATATCCAGCACGATAATGTCATTGCCGTATTCTATCGCGGTCATATTTTTTCCGACTTCTTCTACTCCGCCGAGAGGAATAATACGGACGACACCTTCTGCGATAGGAGGAATAATGTCATCATTTTTCTTTATTATTCTTGGTGACGGTGGGCGTCTCATTCCACCCATCGGACGTCTACTTCTCCCACTATGCCCTCTACTAACTAGAGGGCTCGCAGGTCTGTGCGGAGTTGTTGTCGTGAGTCTTTGTGGCGTTTCACTTACTTTTGGAGTTTCTGTTTTTATCGTGTTTTCCATGTTTAGTATTAATTTTTTAATTGTTGTTAATTTTAATTGTTGTTAATTTTTTGTTCGCTATCTTTTACAAATATTTTCCAAACTTTATCTGTTTCTACATGCCACTCCGCAATATTCATAAATCTTTCGTTTGGTGTTATGGTATCCCCGAGTTTTAGATTTTTAATTTTTGATGGCACTAAATATGTGAAGTTTGGAGAGTAAGTAAATATTGCTGGCACGTCGTCGCTGATTAATTTTGCGAAAATGGTGTAGTCGTTGTTTTTTATATCTACATCAGTCGTTGTCCGCATTTCTTCTAGCAATTTGTCGGCTTTGCTATTTACATAGAGTGCAACATTGAGACCGGGGTCATTTCTTTGAGAAGAATGCCAAAAAGGGTAAAGGTCAAAGTCTCGCCCGATGACTTCACCAAAAAGTAGTGCGTCATATTTTCTGGGACGGATAATGTTTTGATTTAAGTCACTCGTTTCAAATACTTTTATGTTTGCTTTTACTCCGATTTTTTTCCACTCATCTTGTAAAATCTCTGCTGTGGCTTTTAGCTCTGGTGCGTCACCTGTAGATATTGAAAATTCCAAGGTTGTAGTTATTTTTTTTACTGTTTTTTCCATGATGCCAGTTTTGTCATTTAGCTTCCAACCATTTTTTGTAAGTAATGCTATTGCACTGTCAGTATTTGTGGTTGCTTTTGTTGTAGATGTTCCTGACGCGACATTTTGATTTTGTATTTCGTGATATTCCCCAAAAGGACGTGGTCCGTCTATGGGCGTTCCATATCCTTGTAGCACATCTTCTACAATTTTATCTTTATCTACAACAAGTGCGAGAGCTGTTCGCACTTCTTTATTTAAAAGGATAGGTGCCTGACTTTGGTTAAAAAATATTCCAAAAACTCTCGGTAAAGATGCTTGTTTTACTACGCTTTCATCACGAATCATTTCTTTTATTTTTTGTGGGGATACTCCGCTGATACTTTCTATGTCGCCATTTTTATAAGCCTCAATAGCAGACTCATCATTTGTATAAAAGTTTAGAGCAAGCACTCCTATGTATGGCTCACCGAGAGCGTAATCACTAAAAGGGGTGAGTTCATAATATATTGGCACACCGCCAGAATTTCTTCCTACTTTACTCACTTTATATGGACCAGAACCGATAGGTTCTGTGTTAAAAAGACTTGCAGAAAACTGGTCTGCGTCTAGATTTTTCCAAACATGTTCTGGTAATATTCCCATTGTTAGGTTTTCTATAAAAGGAGAATACGGGTGCTTTAGAATAAATTTTATTTGCTTGTTATTTATTTTTTGGATAGTGACATTGTCCCAGTTGATACGTTTTGGACTTTTCAGTACGATGTCTTGTGCTTTTTTTGTAGTAAATTCTACATCGCTTGCAGTTACACTCGTACCATCTTGGAAAAATATATTATCTTTTAATGTAAAAGTATATTCCAAACCGTCAGCAGAAATACTATATTCTTTCGCAAGGTCGTTTATCAGTTTGCCTTCAGGAGAAACTTTTAGAAGCCCAGAATAAATAAGGGATGTCACGTCTTCATCTGCGTCAGATACTGCGAGGAGAGGATTGATATAACGTGGTGAGCCCACGATACCCTCGGTGAGCATTCCTCCTCGGCCAGGCACATCTATTAAAAAGTGAGCATTCACACTCCACAGTATTGAAAGGCCAGTAAAAACAAACACAGCAAAAAACAAGAAAAAGAGACTTTTTTCGGTGAGGGAAAAAGTTTTAACAATAAAAGAGAATTTTTTTGAGATAGGGTCTTTTACCCGATTTCTAGGAGTCATAAAGAAAACGATTTAGATTTGTTTTAGATTTATCGCACAAACAATGAAAGAAATGCAGTAACTACAAAAAGTAACGCAACGACAATGGTCATAGTGAAAAGGGTTTTTTCAAAACCTCTTTTTGTGTGAAATCCAGAGCTGAATCCGTCACCTCCGCCAAAAGCACCGCCGAGGCCGGCTTCTGATCGCTGTAGAAGTACCAAAGCGACCAATACTATAGATAAACCAATCTGTATATACGGTAGTGTAGAAGCTATAACTGTCATTTAGAAGATTATACAAATTTGGGGAAATAAAGCAACTCTATATAGATAGGGTTTGTGTGGTATAGTAGAGTTCATATTAAAAATAAAATCACAATAAAAATATGTATATAACTCTCGCAGTCGTTGCAGTCATTGTTCTCTGGTTCGTTTTTACCTACAACAGTTTTATCCGTCTAGTAAATCGCGTCAAAGAAGCGTGGTCAGATATAGAGGTTCAGCTCAAACGTCGCTACGATCTCATTCCAAATCTCGTGAGTACAGTAAAGGGATATGCGTCACATGAAAGTAGTGTTTTTGAAAATGTCACAAAAGCGCGTGCAAATGCTATGGGTGCTGGTACGGGCGCGGGTGGTAGTAGTCTGGCAGAAAAAGGGAAGGCAGAAAACATGCTCACAGGTGCACTAAAAAGTATTTTTGCTATCGCCGAAGCGTATCCAGACCTAAAAGCAAATACCAATTTTCTAGAGCTTCAGCGCGAGCTTTCAGATACAGAAAATAAAATACAGGCATCACGACGTTTTTACAACACAAATGTCCGTGATTTAAATATTTCTGTGGAATCTTTTCCAAGTAAAATTGTCGCAGGTATTTTTAAATTTTCAAAACTGGAATTTTTTGATTTGCCAGACAATGCCGAGGCACAAGAGCCAGTGGTTGTGAAGTTTTAGTTTTTTTCATTACAAAACTTGTTTCCTCACATCTTTTAAAGGGGGTCGCGAGGCTGTCGAGCCGAGCGCTTCAGGACTTTTTAAGCTTCAAAAAGTCCGTACCCTGAAAAAGGTGTGGGGAATAAAAGTTTTGTGAATAAAAAACATGAATATCTACAAACACCAAACTTCAAATATTGTAAAAACATGGTTTTTGATGACCGCGTTTTTTGTGGTGGTTATTGCGCTCGGTTTTGCGTTTAGTTATGTCTACAACGATCAAGCGATACTTTATTTTGCTGTTATTTTTAGTGTACTGATGAATGTTGGTGCGTATTGGTTTTCTGATAAACTTGTTTTGAAACTTTACCGCGCTGTGCCAGCGACACGCGACGAGTATCGCGATCTATGGAACGTGGTAGAAAATCTCTCTATCACTGCTGGCCTGCCTATGCCAAAGCTTTATATTATTCCAGACTCTACACCAAATGCTTTTGCCACAGGTCGCAACCGCAAACATTCTGTTGTTGCTGTTACTGGCGGACTTTTACAAATTCTTGATCGCACCGAGCTAGAGGGTGTCATCGCACACGAGCTTGCTCATATCGGCAACAAAGATATGTTGCTTTCTACTGTTGTGGTGGTGCTTGTGGGTTTTGTAACACTTCTCTCAGATATGTTTTTGCGAATGTCTTTTTTTGGTGGACATAGAGGTGGTGATGGAAAGGGAAATGCAGGGCAAATAATGATGATAGTCGGCATTGTACTTACAATTATTTCTCCGATTATCGCTCTCATTATGCAACTCGCTATTTCTCGCAAAAGGGAATTTCTCGCCGATGCATCTGGTGCTTTACTCACGCGTTATCCAGAAGGGCTTGCTAGTGCCTTGGAAAAAATATCTTCTGCAAGTGCAGGTCGGCCGATGACTCGCGCCAACAATGCGACTGCACATCTTTTTATTTCAAATCCTTTTGGTCTGGGTGCGCAAGGTCGCGGTAGTTTTTTGCGCGGACTTTTCATGACTCATCCGCCAGTCGCACAGCGTGTAGCTATCTTGCGGGGAATGGGAGACAAAGTATAGTGTCTATATTAGAGTGCGGTGAATGGAGGGTTCGCATAGTGGTCTAGTGCGCCATCTTGGAAAGGTGGTAAGGGGGAAACTCCTTCAAGGGTTCAAATCCCTTACCCTCCGCCAAAATTCGGAATTCAAATTTCCGCCAAAAATATGGACGATAAAAACAAAAACAAAAACGAAAATTGGAAAGAAAAACTCACCCCCGATCAATATCGCGTAATGCGCGAAAAGGAAACTGAAGTGCCTTTTTCTGGCGAGCTTCTTCATACAAAAGAAAAAGGTGTTTACAAATGCTCCGCTTGCGGACAAGAACTTTTTTCTTCTGATACAAAATTTGATTCGGGCACTGGTTGGCCGAGTTTTGATAATGTGATTTCAAATGAAAATATTGAAACACGACAGGACGCTGAACATGGAATGAGTCGCGTAGAAGTGCTTTGTAAAAATTGCGGCGCACATCTTGGTCACGTTTTTTCTGATGGCCCGACCGCGACAGGTCAGCGGTATTGTATAAATTCTGTGTGTCTTACATTTGATCCAAAAAAAGATGATAAACAATCCTAACAACAAAACACAAAGTGTTTCAAAAGGGGGTCGCGAGGCTGTCGAGCCGAGCGTTTCAGCATTTTTTAAGCTTCAAAAAATCCGTACCCCTTTGAAACACTTTCTGTTTTGTTTGGTAGTTTATCTAATAATTTTTTATTTACTTCTACCAAAACATCCCGCACTCGCTCCATCTCAGGTCAAAAATTTTTTAATTATAAATAACACTCGCATAAACATAGAAATCGCAGACACAGACACAAAAAGAGTGCTCGGTCTATCGGGACGGATGTCACTCGCTGAAAATTCAGGACTTCTTTTTATTTTTCCAAAACCACAGAAGGTTGGAATTTGGATGAAAGACATGAATTTCCCTATAGATATAGTATGGATTGACGCGGTACACACGATAATAGACATAAAACAAGCCGTTTCTCCAGACACTTTTCCAACCGTCTTCTATCCTCGCACATCAGCTATGTATGTACTTGAGTTAAACGCAGGTTTTATCAAAAAACATAATATAAAGATAGGAGACACGGTCGTGATATAATTAAACTTGCGTTGTTCTTTGATATTCTGGCAAAAATTTTTCACGGAGGTCGGTCATGAATAGTCCAAACGAATCAATCAGAGATCCATCTCAGGTGGATCCGCTTCAAGTGCCAGAAGGCACAATCAAGGTGAAATGGGGTAGTGCGATTTTTATAATTGCACTTCATTTTCTTGTTTTTGGTGGAGGTGTCCTTGCAATTTTTGGGATCATTCCAAGTTTTTTTTCTTGGTCAGCATTTGGAATGATGATAGCGTTGATTCCAATTCTCGGTTGGGGTGGAATTGGTATGGGATACCATCGACTCTTTACTCACCAAAGCTTTACTTGTCGGCGGTGGTTTGCGAGGTTACTTGCAATACTTGGTGGGTGCAATCTTGAAGGTTCACTTTTGTGGTGGGTTTCTACTCACCGCAGGCATCATCAAAAGGTTGACACACAACCTGATCCACACACACCGCTTGTAAATTTTTTGTGGTCTCATGTTGGTTGGCTCTTGTTTTTTAATCCAGCAATTGAGGGTGCAAACGTGTATCAAAATACACGAGATCTACAAAAGGACGGTTTCTATGTACTCATGCATAAGTACAATCTGTGGACATTTTTTTGGGCACTTCACGTCGTGATCATTTTTTTTGTCGGGTTTTTCTTTGGCGGATATCTCGGCGGAGAAACCGATCCATATCAAAATGGAATTGGTTTCGTAGTGTGGGCAGTTCTTGTGCGGACTGTTCTTTTCTGGAATGTGACGTGGCTCGTAAACTCCGCAACACACGTTTGGGGGTATCAAAACTACCCCTCCACCGACGAATCAAGAAATAATTTGTATGTCGCGATACTTACTGGTGGTGAAGGATGGCATAGCAACCATCATCACGACCAAGGATCTGCTTCAAATCACCACAAGTGGTGGGAAATTGATTTTGTCTATTATGCAATTAAAGTTTTGGCGGTGGTTGGGATAATTACCAGTTACAAAAAACCAAAACGTTAGCGAAGTTTTGTTTCAGATTCTTAGTATGTTTGAACATAGGCGCTTTTCTCACGAAAAGCGCCTATTTTGTCTTTATTTCCCCAAAATCTTCATAATTTTTTTATT
>CALRHW010000013.1 GCA_943359555.1 Parcubacteria group bacterium
CATCATAATATCAGATGAAAGCTTATTTTGTGTGACTGTATGGGGATAAGTAATGATATTTTTACATATCAAAAATAATTTAGACAAAGCGTTTTGAAGCGGTGTGCGTGAGACCGATAGCGATAGCATCAAACTCATCATCCAGACGCACTTTTTCTGGGATTTTAATGAGTTTACAGACCATTGCCGTCACCTGTTCTTTGCTACTCCTTCCGTATCCTGTGGTGGCTATTTTTACTTCTAGCGGAGTGTATTCGTATACTTCTATGTTTTGCAGAGCTGCTTCGTATATGAGCACGCCTCGCGCTTCTGCTACTTTGAGAGCTGTCTTTTGATTTTCACTAAAAAATAATTGTTCAATGGCGAGGTCTTCTGGGGCATATTTGCGGATAATTTTTCGCACTTCTTGTCCCAAAAGTGCGAGCCTTTTATCATGGCTTAGTTTTGCAGAAGTTTTAAAGCATTCTGAAAATAGAAGGTTTTCTTTTTCTCCGCCGATTTTTTCTATAACAGCAATCCCGACCCGCTCGTATCCGGGGTCAATAGAAATCACTTTTATATTTTTTTTATCGGGCATTTTTTGCAAAACTTATTCTGCATTTGTATAGACTTCTTTTACCTCGTCGTTTTCCTCTAGCTCGCCGAGTACGGCCTCAAGGATTTTTCCGTCTTCTTCTGAAATAGCCACTGTCGTTTTTGGTACCCAGCCATCAAGTGTTTTTTCAAAAGCCCAAGTAGCAGAGCCGATACCCGCAAATTCAAAACCGTGATTTGAAAGTATGTGTTTTACTTCTTGTGCAGCTTTATTTCTGTTTTCTGTGAGCACGTCTATTACAATCGCGCATCCGCCAGGACCATAGCTTTCGTATGTGATGTTTTCCAAATCTGTCACCTGTGTCGTTGCTTTTTTTATTGCGCGCTCTATGCTTTCGTTTGTCATGTTTTCTGCACGTGCGCGTTCTATTACAGATTTTAGTGATGGAGCGTTTATGTTTCCATTATTTTTTTTGCTCTCTTGCGTAATTATTTTCGCAAACTTTGTAAAGATTTTGCTTTTCTGTCCGTCGGTTTTTGCTTTTTGACGCTTTATTTGTGACCATTTATTGTGTCCTGACATGTTTTTATTTTAAAGTAATTTTTTCGTTTTATCTTTTGCACCACCTACACCGATATGCAAATATCCCGCATCCGTCACCACACGTCCACGCGAAGTTCTTTCTATAAAACCCATTTGAAGTAAATACGGCTCGTTGAACTCCTCAATCGTCGCCTGTTCTTCGGAGAGAGAAGCGGCAAGAGTGTTGAGCCCAACTGGTCCACCCTTAAACTTGTGAGCAATCGTGGTGAGAATGATTCTATCAGAAGGAGAAAGACCCACAGCATCTATTCCTAAAAGCAAAAGAGCTTCGTCTACCATTTTTTTTGTGAGAGATTGTTTGTGTACTTGAGCAAAATCACGACAACGTTTCAAAAAATAGTTGGCTGTGCGTGGAGTAAAACGACTTCGCATAGCTATTTCTTCCACCGCCTTGTCTTCTATTTCAATATCTAAAATTTTTGCGGAGCGACGTACTATTTCCTCTATTTCTTTTTGACTGTAATATTCCAAACGAAAAATTCCACCTGAAAAGCGTGAGCGAAGTGGGGAAGATATAAGCGCAACACGAGTAGTGGCCGCGATGAGTGTAAAAAGTGGAAGCTCTAGCTGAAGTGTGCGAGCAGACGGTCCCTTACCGATAATAATATCCAAGACACCAGATTCCATCGCTGGATATAGGACCTCTTCTATGGTTTTGTTGAGACGATGGATTTCATCTATAAAAAGGATGTCGCCCGAAGAAAGGTTGGTGAGAATTGAAGCGAGGTCACCTATTTTTTCTATCGCTGGTCCAGAAGTAATTTTTATCTGTGCGCCGATTTCTTTGGCGATGAGGTGAGCGAGAGTGGTTTTACCAAGTCCCGGTGGACCATAAAAAAGAATATGCTCTGGCGGATGTTTACGCTCATGCGCTGCAGTAAGTAAAATATGCAAGTTGTCTTTAATGTTTTTCTGACCAATATACTCATTCCATTTTGACGGACGAAGAGTCTGATCTAGAGAAAGCATATCTTTTTCAGCTACCTGCTCATCTTTTTCGTCAGATTTTTTAGAGGAAAGCTTTTTCATAGGCTCATTATATACAAAAACCACACTTCGCCCAAAGGGGTTGACAGGATTATCTTTGTATGCTAGACTCTTGTTGTCTTTGAAATAATGGACGGAAGAATTGTACAGGGCAAAAAGCCCTTGATTTTTATCTAGAGTAGTTTAGTATAAACAACTCGCATTCTTTCAAATCCAAGATATAAATCTCTAAACAACGAAGCCCTTGTGGCTTAGTAGTATCTCCTTAGAGGACACTCTGGTTCTAGCCTTGTGCTATTGCTGTGGTTATCCTTTGGGAAATATTTAACTTTTGGTACGAATATTAAAAGTGTTGTTTAGAGATTTATGTTTTGGATTTTTTCGTGCCAAAAATCTCGACCGACCTCCTTTTATCCATTATTCACATAGAAAAGTTTTCCGCAATATTGTAAATTGTTTAAACTGTTTCTTAATTTTCTTCTTCTAGATCTATAACACGTTGCAGTTCATCAATAGAAGTAACGCCTTGTAGGATTTTTATCATTCCATCTTGTTGCATATCCAAAATTTTCTGCGGAGCTGCTGCCTTTTTTATTTCTCGTTCGCTTGGGTTTTCTTGCACAACCCTTTCAATATTTGCATCAGTTTTTACGGCTTCGTAGACACCAACTCTTCCTTTGTAACCAGTAAAATTACATTTTGCACAACCTTTCGCTTGCCATATTTTTTCTGGATTTAAATTTTCTAAATATGTTGTATCCACAATACTTTTTACAATTCTATCTACTATAGCCTTCTCTCGACCAGTTGGGGTTTTTTCTTCTTTGCAATCTTGGCAAAGTTTTCGCACCAGACGTTGCGCCATACAAATACTAATCGCCGAAGTGATCACTTTTGGATTTACTCCGAGGTCAATGAGGCGAGGGAATGCACCCGCAGCGTTGTTTGTGTGAAGTGTAGAAAAAACCAAATGTCCTGTAAGTGCAGAGTTGATAGCGATTTCAGCCGTTTCGTTGTCGCGGATTTCTCCCACCATTATCACGTCTGGATCTTGTCGCAAAGCGGAACGCAGTCCTTCCAAAAAGCTGTAACCTTCGTTTGTTTGTGTTTGTACGATTCCCGGTAAATGATATTCAATAGGATTTTCTATTGTAATTATTTTAATGTCGGGCGAATGAATTTTTTTCAAAAACGCATAAAGGGTCGTCGTTTTTCCAGAACCCGTCGGGCCAGTGTTTAAGATCATTCCATTTGGTTTACTGATAGCGTTTTGCAAAATCGCAAGCAAGCGCGGATGAATGCCGAGTTCTTCTAGTGGCACGGAGATCGCTTTTGGGTTGAGGACTCTAAGCACTATTGAGTCATTGTATGCTCCGGGCAAAAGTGAAGTACGAATTTCTATTTCATCATCGGCGACTTTGATACTAAATCGTCCGTCCTGTGCTTTTCCTTTTATATTTAATTTTAAATTTGAAAGAAGTTTTATTCTTGAAAGGATAAGGTTGTATGTTTCTGGATCAAAACGAATAATGTCGGTGAGCACTCCGTCTAGACGATAACGCAGTCGCACATAAGTGTCTTCTGGTTCTAAGTGAATATCGGACGCTTTGTTTGAAAGTGCGCCAGCAAGCATTGTTTCAAGTAGGCGAGAAATGCGGTATGCTTTTTTTCCAGCTAAACCTTCTTCCAAAAGTGCACGAAGCTCGTCGATCGTTGCGACTTTTTCCAACAACTCTAAAATCCCTTCATTTGAAATATCTAGTGCGCCACTTTTTGTTTCCATGGACATTGAAAGGTCTTTGTATCTAGACCAAACCTTTTTTAAACTTTCGGGCGACACGAGATAGAGTATTGGAATATATTTTCTTTTTTTCAATTCTTCTATTGCTTCTTTTGTTTGTTCTGTAGATGGAGAAAGAACGCCGACGTGAATTTTTTTATCAACGATATTAAACACGGCGATATTTGCTTTTATCGCATCAGCTTCTTTTATCACACGCAGTGCGTCAATGTTTATTGGAACAACCGCTAGATCTAGATAGGGAATACCATATTTTGAAGAAAGTGTTTGCGTGAGGTTTTCTGCCTCTTGTCTTTTGAGCTCTTCAACTCGCTGATTTTGTTTGTCTTCGTTAAATTCAACCATATATACGTTTAAGATTAGCATTATTTTGAGCTGTATAAAATGCTTGACTCGGGCTGTATCATGTGATATAGTGATAGAGGACAAATGATGCGTGCGGATTGCACGAGTTACATGGGTATAGGGGAAAATTTCTCCTACCCACTTTTGAAAAAATTTCCCCAAAGGGGAGAAGGATACTGCGATGAATAAGTTCTTTTACACAGTCGGAGTTTTTGTTTTGATTTCATTTGCGATTTTTGGTACTGGGTGTAGGGGGCCGCAATTTGTGCAGGTGCCGGTAGCGGCGCACTATGAGTACACAGCCGAAGACGCTTCTGCTATAAAAAACCTACCACCGAGGGTTCAAAGCACCACCGATATAAAGTTGGTTTCTGGTCCAATCAACCAATTTGAGTTGGACCAAACAGGTTTTACCACACCCTCCGAGTTCACCTACATGAGATGGGTGGTGGGACAGTGGGATTTACCGCTTCCAAGTGGCTGGAGAAGAGTCACGAAGTGGTACGTCCCGTTTCGTGAGGTGGTCCAAGAGTACGAGTGGGCAATTATTGGTTACGACAACGATTACCGTTATGGTAATCGTTACGGTAACTATTACGATCACTGTCGTCGCCCAATCTTTGGGTGGAAGGCGAAAGGACTTCCACAGGAAAAGGACTTGGTCACCATGCCAGATCCAGCCGTGCTTAAGCCACCAAAGCTTTATTGAGAAAGGGTCATTTGGAAAATTAAGACGTTTGTTGCCCCAGCAGCAGACGTTTTTTCTTTTGTGATAATATAGCAGTATGAAGACTACTAAAACTCTTGAAGAAACACAGGTTATCGCTAGTGGTTTTGTAAGCGATCTTGTGAAATTGTCGGCGAGTGGTCTAGAAAAGCCAGCCGTCACCGCAACCGTTGTGGGATTTTACGGCGACCTCGGTTCTGGAAAAACTTCTTTTGTGCAAGGTGTTGCAAAAGCACTCGGCATTACTGTACCAGTTGCAAGCCCCACTTTTGTTTTGCAGAAAATTTATAAACTAGACGAAAAAATTCAGAATCATTTTTCACATCTCGTTCACATAGACGCATACAGAATGGATTCAGCAGACGAGCTCTCGCACATCGGCTGGGAAGAAATTTTAAAAGATTCACGCAACCTCATTTGCATAGAATGGCCAGAAAAAGTTTTTACTGGAATGCCAAAAGATCACATTTACGTGATTTGTCTTTTTGTAGACAATGAAACACGGAAGTTTGATATTCATTTTTAAATTATGCCGAAAATTATAACTGACAAAAACCAAAAAGTCGTCTTGCTAGACGTGCACGCAATAATTCATCGTGCATATCACGCTCTGCCAGATTTTGCTTCTAAAAACGGTGAGCCGACAGGTGCGCTTTACGGACTCTGCACGATGTTGCTGAAAATCGTTGGTGAACTTTCTCCAGATTTTATTATCGCTTGTTTTGATTTGCCGGAAAAAACGCATCGCCACGAAGTTTACAAAGAATACAAAGGCACTCGCAAAAAAATAGATGACGAGCTTGTGGTTCAGCTGGAGCGGGCAAAAGATGTTTTTACTGCTTTTAATATTCCGATGTATTCGTATCCGGGTTTTGAAGCCGACGACGTGCTCGGAACCATAGTAGAAGATTTAAAGGACGACAAAAAAACCGACATTATTATTGCCTCTGGCGATATGGACACAATGCAACTCATAGACGGAAAAAAGGTGCGCGTCTACACTTTGCGAAAAGGTATAAAAGATACGGTGATTTACGACGAGCCAGCGGTGCTAGAACGTTTTGGTTTTGGGCCTTTACTTTTGCCTGATTACAAGGGTTTGCGAGGCGATCCATCTGACAACATTATTGGTATTGCAGGCATCGGAGAAAAGACCGCGACTACACTAATACAAAAGTTTGGTTCTTTGGAAAAAATGTTTAAGGTGCTGAAAAAAGCCGGCCCGGATTTTAAAGAGTTTAAAGAAGCGGGAATTACTCCGCGGATTATTGAGCTTTTAGTAAAAGGCGAAGATGAAGCACTTTTTTCAAAAACACTCGCGACAATTCGTAGAGATGCGCCGATAGATTTTAAACTTCCAGAAAAAAAATGGAAAGATTCTGTTGACTTGAAGATACTTGAAGCACTTTTTGCACAGCTTGAGTTTCGCGCAATGATGGGACGAGTGGAAAGTGCGCTTGGAATAAAGAAAATTCCACTGCAGGCGAGCTTACTGGGAGGAAGTGAGTTTGGAAATAGTGGTGAGTTTGCGGGAGAAGACGCCTACGGTGACGCAAGTAAATTTGGGCACGCTTCAAATGTTGCTGAGCGAGAAACACTTCCCGAACTTGAAGAAAAAAAACTTTCACTCGCGCTTTGGATTATTGATTCAAACATTACAAGTCCTACTATTGAAGACATTTTAAATTTTGCGCACACCGACTCTGTGCTAAAAGCTCGCGATATGATTTATGGTGAGCTTGAAAAAAGAAATTTGATGAAAGTTTTTCGCGAAATAGAAGAGCCACTTATGAAAGTGATAGAAGCGATGCAAAATCGCGGAATAAAAATAGACGTGAAATATCTCCGTGAGCTTTCAAAACAATATCACAGCGAGCTGGAAAAACTTGAAAAAAATATTTGGCGTGAAGCTGGCGAAGAGTTTAATATCAATTCTCCAAAACAACTCGGCGTAATACTTTTTGATAAGCTCGCGCTTACTGTAAAAGGCCTCAAAAAAACTGCTGGCGGTGTGCGATCTACTCGTGAATCAGAGCTTGAAAAAATGATAGGGCTTCATCCAATCATTGATTACATTTTAAAATATCGTACGCTTCAAAAACTTGTTTCTACATATATAGACCCGCTTCCCGTGCTTTTAGCCGAGGACGGACGACTTCACACGACTTTTTTGCAGACGGGTACGACGACTGGGCGAATGTCTTCAAATAATCCAAATCTGCAAAACATTCCTATAAAAACCGAAGAGGGTAGAAAAATTCGCGACGCTTTTGTGGCGGAAAAAGGTTTCAAGCTCGTCACTTTTGATTATTCACAAATTGAACTCCGTATTGCGGCGCTTCTTTCGGGCGACAAAAAACTCATTGATATTTTTAAATCTGGCGGAGATATTCACGAAGCTGTCGCATCTTCAGTTTTTAAAGTCCCTCGCGAAAAAGTAGACAAAGAAATGCGACGAAAAGCAAAAGTCATAAACTTTGGCATTCTTTACGGAATGGGCGTGAGTGCTTTAAAGAAAAATCTTGCTAGTACTCGCGAAGAAGCACAGATTTTTTACGACGAATATTTTAAAAATTTCAGCGGACTCGCGCAATATCTTGAAGAAGTAAAAGTGAGTGCAAAAAAACTCGGCTACACAGAAACTTTTTTTGGTCGTCGGCGATATTTTCCAAACATTAAATCCAAGCTTCCTTTTATTCAGGCGCAGAACGAACGTATGGCTATCAACGCGCCGATTCAAGGCACTTCTGCAGATATTATCAAGATAGCAATGGTGCAAATTTACGAATACATTTTACGAGAAAAACTTTCTTCTGAACTTTTTATGCTTCTTCAGGTGCATGACGAACTCGTGTTTGAAATAAGAGAAGATATTGTCGCAAAAGTGACGCCAGAGCTGGAGCGGATTATGCAATCGGTGCTTACTCTAGAACAGACTGAAGGTATACCACTCGCTGTAAACGGCGAGGTCGGGGATAATTGGGGGCAAACAGAACCACTTTAGGGTGCGCAGAATAGCAAAAATACCATGTTATATTTTTTACACGGCACAGACTCTACACAGTCACGCAAAAAGCTCCACGAGCTACTGGATACTCTGCACAAAAAAAAGCCCGACGCCGAGCTTTTTAAAATGGAAGGGGGAGAGTGGGACCAAGCACGATTTGAAGAATTCATCGGTGGGCAAGGGCTTTTTGAAAATAAATATATTGTCGTGCTGGATAAGATTTTTGAAAATGAAGAGGCGAAAGAGCGGATCACGGATTTGTTGAAAGAATTGTCGCTTTCAGAAAATGTTTTCATTTTTATTGAAGGTCATGTAGATGCGCCGACCATAAAAAAGATAGAAAAATATGCACAAAAAGCGCAAAAGTTTGAAGAAAAAGAAAAAACCGTAGCAAAGACTTTTAACATTTTTTCTCTGACCGACGCTTTTGGTCGCCGTGATAAAAAACAACTTTGGATTTTATACAATCAAGCCGTCGTAAGCGGTTCCGAGCCAGAAGAAATTCACGGCATTTTATTTTGGCAATTAAAAAGTATTCTCATCGCTCTTGGTTCAAAAAGTGTCGCGGATTCTGGACTCAAGCCATTTGTATTTGATAAAGCCTCAGGTTTTGCTAAAAATTATTCGCGCGAAGAATTACAAAAAATGTCCGCACAGTTTGTAGATATCTATCACAACGCTCGGCGAGGTCTCGTAGAAATGGACGTTGCGATTGAGAAATTTATTTTAAGGCTGTAAAATATAGAAACAGTGCAGTAAATGCAAATTATCGTGTCCGCCCACCAGGACTCGAACCTGGGACCAAGTGCTTAAAAGGCACCTGCTCTACCAACTGAGCTATAGGCGGATGTAAAAACTGAACAATATCTGCCCGCTGAATTTCTACCAAGACAGCTATAGGCGGATGTAAAAACAAAACACTCATTATCTTACCTTAGCTGAATTTCTACCAAGACAGCTATAGGCGGATATTAAACGAAGCGAATATCAGAAAATATAACAGATTATAGCGGTAAATCAATAGCGTAAAATCCAGCCCCGGAAAGCATTAGTGATAAAGCCATCACAAACACAAAAACCTGAAGCCATATTTCTGTGGTGTCCAGCACTTCTCCGCGTGATCCTTTTCTTATGAATACTCCGATTGTTAAAAGTATTAACAAAAGTGCAGAGATTTGTGTGTAAAGACCAATTAAAATTAATATTCCAGAAAGCAAAAACAAAACTGATACTATTTTAGACACTTTATCTTGAGGCACAGACAAGTCGCCGTCCACAGTAAACAATGGCCTTAATTTTTTATATGATTTAGAAATAACAAAAGCTCCAAGCGCGATTCGCAAAAAAGGTGGCGCAAATAAAGCGTATGTTAAAAAATCTGGAAATATACTGAGCATTAGTTTATTATACCAAAGTCTTATCAAATGGTGTATGGTGTAAATATGAAATCATACGTTATTCTTCACAACATACGAAGCATACACAATGTCGGCTCTATTTTTCGTACAGCTGACGCAGTGGGTGTGACGAAGATTTTTTTGACAGGTTATACCCCGACACCCGTTGACCGTTTTTCGCGACCAAGAAAAGACCTCGCAAAAGTGGCTCTCGGCGCCGAAAAAGATATTCCTTGGGAATATTTTAAAAACCCGTCGGGCTTGATAAGAAAACTGCGCGCGGTAGGGGTTTTTGTCGTGGCTATTGAGCAGGCACCGCGCGCAATCAATTACAAAAAAGCCCGCACACGCATAAAATTTCCCGTAGCTTTTGTATATGGAAATGAAGTAGAGGGGATTACTCCGAAAATTTTAAAAGAATGCGATATCATTGCAGAAATACCAATGTCTGGTAAAAAAGAATCACTCAACGTTTCCGTATCGGCAGGCATCACACTTTTTTCACTGCTCAAAAAGTAGACGTCCCCAACAATCCTCCTATCTAGGAAAAGTACTTACGAGTTTACCTTGTGCGTCCAGCAAATCCAATTTTTCACCACCATCTAGCCAAAGTGCGGTTCTGCTGTTTAGATAAACCATCCATCGTGATTTATAAAAATCATTGTCATTTTGGTGTAAAACAGTGCATCCAGCGTATGACAAAGTATTTTTTACAAACTGGTGACAAGAATTCGGCAGATTGTCTGGAGGATTATTTGTTGGAGATTCACAAGCAAAAAAAGAGCCGACATAACCCATACAAATATTATTGTTTCTCATAGATTTTGGTAGAGTGTCTATATCTATACGCGGACACTCTTCTGGTAAATCAGGTACAAAATTTTGTTTGTTTTCAAAATAACCAGTGCAAGCATTTAGTCTAAAAGATTCACCAATAGGAGAAGTACCAGAAACAATAATTATGTCTTGGTTTGAGCTAACCACGAGTGGTTGTTCTGGTTGGTTTTTAGGAAAAGGTGAAGCATTGCCTATTGTCGCTCGTCTACCAGTAACCCTACTTACAATACTCCAACCCGTTAGATTTATCGGCACATTGGTCTCGCGTATTCCAATCGTGACATATTCATATCTTGCAAAAACTTCAGGTTTTTTAAGATTTTTTATTGTTACATAATTTGTAAAAGGGGAAAGACCTTGTGCTATGTTTTGCTCTCTCTGTGTTTTTTCTTGTGTGTCTACGTTTGTTTGTTTGTTTTGTGTTTGGGTGTTGTTGCTGTTTGTGTTTGTTTTTTGAGTATTAAAAACGTTTTTAGTCTCTGGAGATGACATTAAAACAGCGACTGCGACTATTATGATAATTAAAAGTGGAAGGAAAGCTTTCATCTGTCTATTGTAGAAGTTTTTGGTGGGTATTGCAAAAATGCGCACTTCTTCCACCGATCACTTTTCTAGAGATAATTCCACGACATCCATGCTTTAAACACTCCTCATCTTTTCTTTGGTAGACTTTGTGTTTAAGTTGGAACCTTCCTTTTTCGCCGTTTACGTTTCTATAATCCGACATTGAGTCTCCACCAAAGTCTATTCCTTTTGCGAGAAGTGAACGTGTTGCCGTGTACATTTTTTTAAGAAGAGTGTTTGGAATTTGTGAAGGTTTTGATTCTGGGTGTACTCCACTTTTCCATAATATTTCATCAGAATAAATATTTCCAATGCCAGCGATAAGAGATTGATCCATCAAAACTGTTTTTATTTTTCCGTTGGGCTTTTTAAGCAAACATTTTTTAAATATTTCAAAACTGAAACTTTTATCTATCGGCTCTGGGCCGAGTTCACGCAGATCGTGCGACTCCGTGAGTTTTTTTGTTTCTAAAAGTGTCACTTTGGCAAACTTTCTAGTATCAGATAACGCAACATGTTTTCCGTTTGAAAGAATAATTATAAAATGTACACGCGCATTAAATGGATCGTCGCGAAGCGGTCCAGCGTGTTTCGCCAGCCAAACTCCCGCTGATTTTGCACTCTTTCCACCAGCCTTTTTCACGGTAGTTTTTTTATAAACACCGTAAAGTAAATGCCCCGTCATTTTCATGTGTACTAAAATAGTGAGCTCTCCACTTAAATGAATTAGCACATTTTTTCCACGCCTACCTGCAGAAAGTATTTTTTTACCAACACATTTTTTGCGAAAGGTTTTGAAAAACGTTTTATCTTTTATGTTGTTTTTTCCTTTGTGAAAAGCGCTGTCGTAGTCTGTCCAGACGTCTTTTATATAAAGTCCGGGCAAAACACCTTGCAAACCCGTCGCCGTAGTATGCACTTCTGGGAGTTCTGGCATGCGCTGATTATATACAAAAAACAGACATTGTCATTGTGATATACTTTTGCCATGAAAAGACTCCCCGTACATATTTTATTTGCCATTATTGTTTTTGTAGCTATTTTTTATTCAAACTCCGCATACTCACCAGAAATACAAAACCAAACATTCGCACAATCTCAAATCGTAGCGAAGAAAATCAAAATTGTAGTCGTTGCAGGACACGACAACAGCACTTGGGGAGCTAAATTTATGGGAGTGAAAGAAGTAGAGCTAAACAGAATACTCGCAGACTATCTGTATGATTTTTTAAAGAATGACCCACTTTTTGAACCGACTAAAAACCAAGAAAACGGAGATTACATTCCAGAGCTCGCACAATATTTTAAAGACAACGAAGCAAAAATAGTGGCTTATAGAAAAGAAAGAAGAGAAACATTTGATAAAAAAGAAATAGGGCTAGATATAAACGAAGATGAAATGATACACAACGAAGTGACTGAAGATGTTGCAAATAATTTGTATGGAACAAGTATGTGGGCAGAAGAAAAATATTTTGATGTGATGATTCACATTCATTTCAACGATTATCCCGGTAGACCAAAAGATAAAGCAGGGAAGTATCGTGGTTTTGTGGTTTACTCGCCGAGCAAATATTTAAAAAATGGAGAAAAAAGTATTCCGCTTGCGCGAGCTATTTATGATGAACTTGCAAAATTTCAACCAAAAAGCAATTTACCTGTGGAAAAAGACGGACTAATAGAGAGCAACGAGCTTATCGCACTTGGTGCGCGCAATAGTTTGAGTGTTCCTTCTGTGCTTATAGAATATGCATATATAGCGGAGCCGAGATTGCAGGGTGTTGGCAGAGAAGCGGTGATAAAAGATATGGCGTATCAGACGTATGTGGGGATTAAGGGTTTTTACGAGAAAAAAGCTGGAGAAAATTAAAAAATGAAATAACAAAACCTGTATTTTGAAATGCACGCGTCAATCGCTACTGCGATTGCTGCTCCGCTCGGCGCCGTCGCGCCTGTGCG
>CALRHW010000014.1 GCA_943359555.1 Parcubacteria group bacterium
GTGCCGACGTTGATTTTTGTAAATACGAAGCATATTTACCTTACGGAAAAATTGGAATCAAGACTTGGATTTACAAAGGCGACATTTTTGCTAAAGACGTAAATAAAGCATAAAAATAATTTAAATTACCAACATGTTACTCCCTAAAAAAGTAAAATATCGTAAGTGGCACACCTTCCGTGAAAACCCGAAAAAAATCGGCGTTGCAACTCGTGGTACAAAAATTTCTTTTGGTTCGTATGGACTAAAGGCCCTTACTTATGAGCGTGTTCGTTCAAATCAGCTAGAAGCTGCACGAAAAGCCCTCTCTCGCGCTCTCGGAAAAAACGGCAGAATCTGGATTCGCGTTTTCCCTGATATGCCATTTACCTCAAAACCAGCTGAAGTAAAGCTCGGAAAAGGAAAGGGAGATCCACAAGGTTACCAAGTGCCTGTAAAGCCAGGACGAGTGATTTTTGAGGTGGACGGCGTAGATGAGGCAACGGCTCGCGAGGCGCTACGAAAGGCTGGCACAAAGCTCCCTTTGAAATCAAAGGTGATAACCCGAGAAATGGCTTAATTATTGACTTTATCGCCAAAAACTATAGTATACAATTTTATGTCAGAATTTAAGAACAAAAACGCACAAGAGCTAGAAAAAACACTTTATGGTAAAAGAGTGGCTCTTAAAAATTTCCGATTTGGTATTGCTGGAAGTAAGGTGCGAAATGTAAAAGAAGGCCGAGAATTGAAGCGAGATATTGCGCGAATCATGACCGAACTCAGCGCTCTCGCTGTAACAGCAACAGCAACAGCAACGCCTGCACCAAAAACAAAAACAGCACCAAAGCTGTCAAAAACATCAAAAATTTCAAAAGCCAAAAAATAACATGGAAAAGAACGTACAAAAAATAAAACGAACACTAAAAGGAGTAGTGACTTCAGATAAAATGAAAGACACTGCGACTGTTCGTGTGGAAAGATATGTGAAGCACGCAAAGTATCACAAATATATTCATATTCACAAAAAGTACAAAGCACACGATGTGGGTAATACAAAAAAAGTCGGTGATATTGTTACAATAGAAGAGACAGCACCGATTTCAAAAGACAAACACTTTAAAGTTATATAAAACACCATGATACAACCACGTTCAATTATTAAAATAGCTGACAATTCTGGAGCACAAATCGGACGAGTGTTCAAGGTGCTCGGTAGTTCAAAAAAACGTTACGCTTGCATTGGTGACATTGTCATCCTATCAGTGCAAAAAGCTGCTCCTAGAAAAGCTGTAAAAAAGAAAGACGTTTTGCGAGCAGTAGTCGTGCGACAAAAAGCAGCTTTTCGCCGAAAGGACGGTTCATATATTCGTTTTGACGAAAATGCTGTGGTGATTTTAGAAAAAGAAAAAAATGAGCCGATTGCGGGTCGCGTATTCGGACCGATTCCTCGCGAAATAGCTGAGATGGGATTCCAGACGATTATTTCTAAAGCGCCAGAAGTAGTTTAAAAAGACGCTAAAAAGAAAAAACGCAAACACAAATTTTATGAAAATCAAAAAAGACGACAACGTAATAGTAATATCAGGAAAAGATAAAGGAAAAACTGGAAAAGTTATCCGTGCTTTCCCTGCATTAAACCGAGTCATTGTTGCTGGTGTAAATATAAAAAAGACACACCAAAGCCCAAAAAAAGGAGGACAAAAAGGTCAGATAATAGATAAAACTATGCCTATTCACGTTTCAAACGTAATGATTTTGGATCCAAAAACAAGTAAAGCTTCTCGCATTGGTTTAAAGATGGAAGGTGGAAAAAAGGTTCGCATAAGTAAAAAAAGCGGAATGACTGTTTAAATAGCTCACGCAAAACCGACCAAAATCAAAAATAAAATGACCATGAAAACTATAAAACAAAAAAACGACGAAGCATTTAAAAATATGTCTGCAACACAGGGCTATAAAAATGCTATGCAAGCACCACGACTTGTGAAAGTTATTGTGAGCTCTGGTATAGGATCTTTTAAAGATAAAAAGAAAATAGACATCGTAGAGGACCGCCTTACAAAAATCACTGGACAAAAACCAGCGAAAAAAGGTGCAAAAATTTCTATCGCTGCTTTCAAAGTACGCGAAGGCGATCCTGTGGGCTTCCAAGTGACACTTCGTGGCAAGAGGATGTATGATTTTTTGGATAAGCTCGTGAATATCGCTCTTCCAAGAACAAAAGATTTTCGTGGAGTGTCTTCAAAGGCAATTGATGCAATGGGTAACTACACACTAGGTATCCGTGAGCACGCTATTTTTCCAGAAACCGCCGATGAAGAGCTAAAAGATATTTTCGGTATGGCAATAACTATTGTTACAACCGCAAAAACAAAAGAAGAAGCAAAGATTTTCTTTGAGCATCTCGGTTTTCCGTTTAAAAAAATAGAGATGGAAGAAAGAGCAGAAAGAGTCGCAAAAGAGAAAAAGGTTGCTAAAAAGGCTAAATCCTAGTATTCTAATCCCTACGCACAATGGCAAAAACATCAGTAAAAGCACGAGCATTAAAGAAACCAAAGTTTAGTACCAGAGTGGTACGCAGATGTTTTAGATGTGGACGAAAGCGAGGATATATGCGAGATTTTGACTTATGTCGTATATGTTTTAGAGAGTTTGCTAATGAGGGTAAAATCCCAGGAATCAAGAAGTCTTCTTGGTAAAAATAAAAATATGGACCAAATCGCTGACATGATAACAAGAATAAAAAATGCGGGAGATGTAAATAAAGAATCTCTTGTTTTTCCATATTCAAAAATAAAATTTGATATTTCAAATGTGCTGGAAAAACATGGTTATTTAAAATCTGTAGCAAAGAAAGGTAAAAAGATCACAAAATTTATAGAAGTTGAACTCAACTATGGTGTAGATGGTGCGCCAAAAGTAACTGGTGTGCAAAGAGTTTCAAAACTTTCAAAAAGAATTTATCAAAAATCAAAAAATTTGCAGTCTGTAAAATACGGCACAGGACTTTTGATACTCACTACACCAAAAGGAATTATGACAAACATAGAAGCGAAGAAAGAAAAAGTGGGTGGAGAAGTGTTATTTAAAATTTGGTAAAAAACAAAAAATGTCACGAATAGGAAAAAAAATAATAATGATACCTGAAAAAACCACCGTTGCCTTTGCGGACGGTATTGTAACTGTAAAAGGTCCTCTCGGCGAGCTTTCAAAAAAGTTTGAGCGAAGTATTGAAGTTGATGTCCTAGACGGAACGGTCGTCTTGAAACAAAAAAAGGAAAATAGTAACACTGCTCTTTGGGGAACATACGCATCTCATGTTACAAACATGATTGCTGGTGTAAACAAAGCTTATCAAAAACAGCTCATTATAGAAGGAATAGGATATAAAGCAGAGGTAAAAGGGGCGGAACTTGTGATGGGGCTTGGTTTTTCTCACTTAGTAAACATGATGATTCCTGCTGATATAAAAGTAGTTTCAGAAAAAGGTACTGTAACTGTGTCGGGTATTGATAAAGAAAAAGTCGGTCAATTTGTGGCGCGAATCAGAGCATACAAAAAACCAGAACCATATAAAGGAAAAGGCATTAGATATTCAGACGAAGTGATTCGTAGAAAACAAGGTAAGAAAGCCGCATAAGCTAAATCCACGAAAAATTTATGAACAACATTCATTTAAAAAAAGAAAAAAGAGAAAGACGACACAAAAAAATCCGAAGTACTATCTCCGGTACTGCAAAGCGTCCTCGTTTTTCTGTTTCAAAAACAAACACTTCTATGTATTTGCAACTCATTGATGATGTTGCGGGCAAAACTCTCGTAGCTTCTTCCACAAAAGGTGTAAAAGGTGCTACTGGTATTGAGAGAGCGACCATTGCTGGAAAAGATATTGCAAAAAAGGCGTTAGCAAAAGATATTAAGTCTGTAGTTTTTGATCGTGGCGGATTTGTATATACTGGCAAGATAAAAGCAGTAGCAGAAGGCGCGCGAGAAGGCGGATTAAAGTTTTAAAATATGGAACCAGAAAAAAATACAACAGAAAAAGTGGAGGAAGTGGCGGTTTTACCAAAAGTAGAAACTATCACAGAAGCTATTGCCGAAGTAGCACCGACATCACCAGATAAAACAAAAGAGTTTAAAACTCAAAAAACTTTTGGTGTAGGTGGGCAAGATCGTCGTTCATCATTTCAAAAAAATCCTCGCAAATCTCCTCGTAGAGAAGCTCGCGCAAAGCCAGAGTTTGATCAAAAAATAATCAGTATTCGTCGCGTAACTCGTGTTGTTACAGGAGGACGACGTTTCGCTTTCTCTGTGGCCATCGTAGCTGGAAATAAAAAAGGTTCTGTCGGAGTAGGAATAGGAAAAGCAGGGGACACTTCTCTCGCTATTGATAAGGCGGTGCGTGATGCAAAGAAAAACATGATTACTGTAAATCTTACAAAAGAAATGTCTGTATCTCACGACGTTGAATCAAAGTATTGTGGTTCTGTGGTGCGCATTATGCCAGCTCCGGGAAAAGGTATTATTGCAGGAAGTTCTGTGCGACCAGTACTAGAGCTTGCTGGTATAAAAAATACAGGCGCAAAACTTTTTTCACGAAGTAAAAATAAACTAAACAACGCTCGCGCAGCGATAGAAGCTCTCAAAAAACTCAAAGTTAGAAAAGGTGCAAAAGTCGCTGCGCTAGCAGATGAGACAAGCACTACGGTTTCAGAAGCTCCTGAGGTTGCTGTAATATAAAAATATGCAAATCCATAATATAAAAAGAAAAACAAAAAACAAAACACAGGCATCTGTGGGTCGTGGAGGTAAGCGTGGAAAAACTAGCGGTCGTGGAACAAAAGGTCAAAAAGCTCGTGCTGGAGGAAAACTTCGTCCAGAAATTCGTGATTTTATAAAACGCGTACCAAAAATGCGAGGTCATGGAAAAAACAGCAACAAAAGTATTTATGCAAAATCTGTTTCTGTAAATCTCGGCGTTATAGATAAAATTTTCTCAAACGGCGACAGTGTTACTCCAGCCACTCTTTCGCAAAAAGGTCTCATAACTACTCACAAAGGTGTCCGTCCATTTGTTAAGATATTAGCAGGCGGAGAGATTACAAAAAAACTCTCTGTTTCAGGATGTTTCGTGTCAGTAAGTGCAAAATCTTTGATAGAAAAAGCTGGCGGAAGTGTCGCAGATGGAAGCAAAGCAAAAGAAATCGTAGCAAAGTAATATGAAAAATTTTCTCGCTAAAATAGTCACAATCTTTCAGGACAAAACTCTACGAAAGAGGATTTTATTTACACTTGTAGCACTAGTAGTGTTTCGTCTTCTTGCCGCAATACCTATTCCAGGAGTGGACGCAAACAAGCTCGCTACATTTTTTTCAGGCAACAATTTTTTGAATCTTTTTAATATGTTTTCTGGAGGAGGATTTTCAAATCTTTCTATTGTGATGATCGGAGTAAGTCCATACATTACTGCTTCTATCATAATGCAACTCCTCACTATTATGTCTCCTCGTCTAAAAGCGCTTTATCAAGAAGAGGGCGACATTGGCCGAAAAAAGTTTTCTCAGTATTCTAGACTACTCACAGTGCCCATTGCTCTCGTGCAGGCGTTTGGTTTTTTGGCATTACTTCGTTCAAACGGCGTTCTCGCTTCTATGAGTGGATTTGAGCAAATAACAAACATAATCATCATTACTGGTGGTGCTTTACTCCTTATGTGGATAGGCGAGCTTATTACTGAATACGGCGTAGGAAACGGTCTTTCTCTCATTATCTTTGCTGGTATCGTTTCGGGGCTTCCTAGCGGTATCGCACAGCTGGGTTTTGTTTTTGAAGTATCACAAATACCTGTGTATCTATTGTTTTTTGTAGTAACACTTGTTGTTATAGCGGCGGTGGTTGTGATTACTGAAGCGGAGCGACCAATTCCTATCACTTATGCAAAACAAGTGCGTGGTTCAAAAGTATATGGAGGTGTTTCTACATATTTACCTTTGCGACTAAATCAAGCGGGAGTTATTCCAATAATTTTTGCTTTGTCCATTTTGCTTTTTCCTCAAATGATTTTCTCTTTTCTTCAAAACATAAACAACGCAACTTTTCAAAGTGTTTCAAAGTACGCTCTTGGCCTTTTAGATAACGGCTGGATTCACGGCATTCTGTATTTCTTACTTGTTTTTGTTTTCACATATTTCTATACTGCTGTTACTTTTGATCCAGATTCTATTTCTACAAATCTTCAGAAAAGTGGAGCATTTATTCCGGGTGTTCGTCCAGGTCAGCCCACCTCTGTTCACATCGCGCGTATTCTTACACGACTCACACTTTTTGGAGCACTATTTTTGGGCACCATCGCCGTTTTGCCACTCATCGTAAAAGCGGGAACAGGTATTACAGCTTTTTCTGTCGGAGGCACAGCTCTACTTATCGTGGTTTCTGTGGTTATTGATCTCATCAAAAAAATAGACGCGCAGGTTTCTATAAGGGAGTACTAGTAGGGTATAATAATCCCATGAACCCACAGACATTTATCTTTATCGGAAACTCAGGTTGTGGAAAGGGAACACAGACAGAGTTTCTTAAAAAATATCTCACTGAAAAAGACGAGAATAAATTTCCAGTTTTACATTTGGAAACGGGCGCACTATTCCGTGAATTTATAAAAGGAAACAGCTATTCAGAGCAACTTTCACGCGATGTTTACGCTACGGCAATGCCACAGCCAGACTTTCTAGCTGTTTGGTCTGTGTCCTATTTTTTAATTAAAAATCTTACAGGTAAAGAGCATTTAATCACAGACGGAATGTCACGCTCACTTATAGAAGCAGAATGTATTGATACTGCTCTAGATTTTTATGGCCGAAAAGCAAACGTAATTTTCTTAAACGTGAGCCGAGGGTGGTCTAGAAAACATCTCACAGCGCGTGGTAGGTCTGATGATACTGCAGAAGGTATAGAAAATCGTTTAAACTGGTTTGAAACAGACGTCGTGCCAGCGATTGAATATTATCGCAATAATCCTAAATACAATTTTGTAGAAGTAAATGGCGAGCAAGGAAAAGAAAGAGTGCACGAAGACATTGTAAGTAAGTTGATTTTGTTTTAAAAAAGGGCTATCTTTGAGCGCAATGATTGCTGTTAAATGATTACTATTAAAACAAAAGAAGAAATAGAGATTCTCGCAGAAGGCGGAAAACGTCTAGCTTTTATTTTGCAAAAACTCGCTAAAATGGTTGCTCCGGGAGTGTCTACAAAAGAGCTGGATACCTGTGCTCAAGAGCTTGCTCTGGCTGGTGGCGATACGCCTTCTTTCCTTCATTATCAGCCAGATGGAGCAAAACGCCCTTATCCAGCGAGTCTTTGCGTTTCTCTAAACGACGAGGTGGTTCACGGTATTCCAAATGAAAAATCACGCAAACTGAAAGACGGCGACATCGTGAGCTTGGATATGGGAATTGTTCATAAAGGACTCATCACTGATTCGGCTGTGACTGTGATTGTTGGAAAAGGCGACGCTCAGGCGCGTAAACTTTTGAAAGTGACTCGCGATGCTCTGCAAAAAGGAATAGAAGCTGCGCGTGGTGGAAATAGGGTGGGCGACATCGGGAACGCCATTGAAACTTTTGTAGCACCACACGGTTTTTCTCACGCAGAAGGTCTTGCTGGTCACGGCGTAGGTTATGCTGTGCATGAAGATCCTTATGTGCCAAACACAGGCAAAGCAGGCGAGGGCGTTGTGCTTAAGGCGGGAATGGTAATCGCGATAGAACCAATGTTAAACGAAGGAACTGGGAAAATAAAACTAGATCAAGACGGATATACTTTTCGGACAAGAGATGGAAAACGAAGCGCGCATTTTGAGCACACCATTGTAATCACAGATGGTGAGCCGATTGTTTTGACTAAACATAAGTAGCAAAAATAAATAAATAGCGTTTGAAAAGCGCGCGTAAATCCCTGCTGGGATTTCTGCTCCGCTCGGCGCCGTCGCGCCTGTGCGAGTCTTTTCAAACGCTATTTATTTATTTTTGCTATCTACTGTTTTAATAAAATCAATTCATAAAATAAGACAAGGTATCTCAAAAATGGGGTCGCGAGGCTGTCGAGCCGAGCGCTTCAGGATTTTTTAAGCTTCAAAAAATCCGTACCTTTTTTGAGATACCTTGTCTTATTTTGTGACTTGTATTTTTTAAGACATTTCCCTATACTTACAAAATGACAAAAAATTCACACCCAAAAAATGAGCGAACGCTCGTGATCATCAAGCCAGACGGAGTTCAACGCACACTTATCGGAGAAATTATAAAACGCTATGAGCGTGTCGGACTCAAGCTCGTCGCAGTAAAAATGCTCGTGCCGACCGCAGAGCAAATAGAAAAACATTACACACTAGACCCCAACTGGCGTCGTCTTGCTGGTGAAAAAAGAATTAAATCCGCACGCGACAAAGGAGAAAAACCGCCATCAGAAGACCCACTAGAAATTTCTCGCGTAGTTTTAGAGTCTTTGAAAAAATATATGACAAGTGGACCAGTTATTTCTATGGTTTGGGAAGGCGCACACGCTGTCGCTATTGTGCGAAAAGTAACTGGAGGCACAGAGCCACTTAGTACCGACGTTGGAACTATCCGTGGTGACTTTGTAGTGGATTCATACACAATGGCCGACGTAGACGGACGCTCCGTGCGCAACCTTGTCCACGCTTCTAGCTCTGTTTCCGAGGCAAATGACGAAATAAAGCACTGGTTTAGCGACGCTGAATTGTCAGATTATAGGCTTATTCAAGAAGCTATCCTTTACGATGTAAATTTAGACGGTATTTTGGAATAATTTCGCTTGAAATTACAAAAACTAGACTCGCTCTAAAACCCACGCCAGCTCTTAAAGCATTTTTTCTCATTTTTTGGCGAAAAGTATTGCGTTCGTTTTTCTTTTGTATCACAATGCGGAAAAGTGCGTGAAAAAACTTGTAAAAAGGAACGGTGGGCATATAATTATTACAGGGTTATTTGGGATATTATCTAGATTAAATAAATATTCAGGGAGTCAATGATAATTTTACACCTTGGTGTAAAATTTCGGACACCCACCTAGCTAAACACTAGGGCAATGTTCTCGAGTAACCCTAATTAAGATATCCGCGCAAGCGGATGTTTTAATTAAGAGTAAAAAAAGTTACAATTAGAATCGTGATACTAAAAAAACCATTTTTTCCGTTTTTGTTTCTACTCGTTTTGGTCATCGGGGTACTTCAACAGTTTGCAGTCTATTACTATTGGTATTGGCTTTATGTTTGGTTTGATATTCTTATGCATTTTCTCGGCGGTTTTTGGTTTGGCTTTTCTACGCTCTGGATTTTATTTTTTTCTGGTTATTTAAAAATTCCAGACCGAAAGACGTTTGGATTTTTTGTTCTAGTCGCATTTTGTAGCTCTATCAGTGTTGGAATAGCTTGGGAGATTTTTGAATACATTGCAGGAGTAACATCTTTTGTAGATGGTTATGTTTTTGATACCGTAAAGGATTTAATAATGGATACTTTTGGGGGCATTGTTTCTGCGATTTTTTTGTACAAAGCATATCAAAAACAAATAATTAAAAATAATAATGTCATCTCTTAAACTAACATTTTGTACAGGAGTGGGCACTGTTACAGGTGCAAATTTTTTACTTGAAAGTGACAAAACAAAAATTCTTATTGATTGCGGACTAATGCAAGGAAGCCACACCGCCGACGAAGAAAACAGGAAAGATTTTACATACGATCCACGCACTATTGATATGCTTTTTGTTACCCACGCACATATAGACCATATCGGTAGAATTCCAAAACTCGTGCGTGACGGTTTTAAAGGAATAATTTACTCCACTCTTGAGACAAAAGAAATCGCAAAATTAATGCTCTTGGACGCGGTCAAGATTATTGAGATGGAATCTAAAACAAATGGAAAATCTCCGATGTATTTTGATGTTGACGTCAATCAGACTTTTACGCTCTGGCAGACTATTCCTTATCATCAGGAAAAATCTGTCACAAGTGATTTCAAAGTTTATTTAAAAGATGCTGGACATGTGCTCGGTTCGGCTATTTATGAGGTGACTTACAATGGTAAAAAGCTTGTCTTTTGCAACGATTTGGGTAATTCTCCCGCAATGTTACTGCGTGATACAGAGCCTGTGACCGACGCTGATTATTTGATAATGGACAGCGTCTACGGTGACAGAAATCATGAGAGTAAAGAGTCGGCAGACAACAGACTTGAGACTCTTATAAAAGAAACTGTCGCGCGAAACGGTGTTCTTGTCATTCCATCTTTTTCTCTTGAAAGAACACAGGTAATTCTTTATAAAATAAATAATATGATTGAGGACGGCGTTGTCCGTCAAGTACCTGTGTATTTGGATTCTCCGCTCGCTATTAAAATTACTGAAATCTATAGGCGTCCCAGCTCGGTTGCTTTTTTTAATGAAGCGACACAAAAAGATATTGCAGGAGGTGATCACATTTTTGATTTTCCTAAATTAAAAAATGTTATGCGAAGTGAAGATTCGCGTGCGATAGTACACACATCAAATCCAAAAATAATTATTGCGGGCTCTGGAATGAGTAGCGGTGGGCGAGTGCTAGGACACGAAGCGCTCTATTTGCCTGATGAAAAAAATACAGTTGTGCTGATTGGTTATCAAGCTATCGGTACTTTTGGTAGACAGCTTCAAGATGGTGTAAAAGAGGTAATGATAAAAGGCGAAAAAATCACAGTGCGAGCACACATTGAAAATATTTCAGGATATTCTGCGCATAAAGACTCTGATCATTTAGTGGAATTTGTAGAACAGACGAGTGCGACCGTGAAAAAAGTTTTTGTCGTGCTCGGTGAGCCAAAGTCCGGACTTTTTCTAGTGCAACGACTGCGGGATTCTTTTGGAGTGGATGCTCTGTATCCTGAGAGGGGGAAGGTGTATGAGTTGCCGTGTTAAATAGATGAAAGCGGATGGAAAAAGTGCGTTTGCGAAGACTCGCGCAGGCGCGACGGCGCCGAGCGGAGCAGAAAAATCAGCAGATTTTTACGCGTGCTTCGCAAACACACTTTTTCCATCCGCTTTGATTTATTTTTCTAGGTTTGTTACAATCTTTAATACTTGTGATAGTGTCCGCGAAATATTTTATGAAAAAAAGAAACCTTATTAAAAAAATGACAATTGAAGATCTTGCAATAATTACCCAAAAGGCTTTCGGTAGTTTGGAAGAATATATAGGTAGACGATTTGAGGGAGTTGATAAACGTTTTGATCAAATGGATCTGCGTTTTGATAAGCTGGAGTTTCGGGTAGACGGTTATGATCGTCGCCTAGACAATCTAGAAGACAAAATGCGTATTGTGAATACAAAACTTGGTTTGGCATAAAATTTTACAGCAAGGCAAACAAAAAAGACCCGCGTGGGTCTTTTTTGTTTATTTTACATTTTTTACCAATCTTTCAAATGTTTCAGGATTTTTGTCTGCTAGAGTCGCGAGGATTTTTCTGTCTACTAGAATACCTTTCTTTTTTAAAGCACCAATAAATTTACTGTAAGAAACGCCGTGTACTTCAAGTCCAGCATTGATACGCACTGTCCAGAGTTTTCGGAAATCATTTTTCTTGTCTCGTCTGTGTGCAAAAGAATATGCTCCAGCGTGTGAGAGAGCTTCGTATGCCTGCCTTTCTTTTGTAGAACGTCCAAAACGAAAACCTTTTACTTGTTTCAGTACGTTTCTTCGTGTTTTTAATGCATTTACTGCTTTTTTAACTCTTGTCATTGTGGTTATTATTTAAATTGATTACATATTTACTAGGTAACGGCTTCTAGTTTTGTTGTTCATTATAAAAGTTACGCCACGCTTTTTTGCAAGTTGACCACGTCCACTTTCTTTTGAATTAAAATGGTTTTGTCCAGTTTTACGCGCAATAAGCTTGCCGTTTTTTGTGAGCTTTAGTCTTTTTGCAAATGATTTGTTTGTTTTCATGTTTTTATTTTTTTGTGCCCCGCTATTTCCTTTCTATTATTGCCGTGAGTCCCTTTAAACTTTTCTTTGGTTCGTCTGCTACAACATATTCTACACTTATTAGTTTGAGTACTCTTTGCATTCGTTCTTTTAGAAAGTTTAAATCCATGTACTTGGTTCTACCCGGTAAAAATAAATCTATCTTTACTCGGTTCCCTTCTTTTAGCCACTCTGAAGCCTTTTTTGCTTTAAGAGCTAAATCGTGGTCGCCCGTGCCTACTTTTACTTGGATATTTTTTACTTCTACAACGTGAGCTTTGGCTTTTGCGAGCTTTTGCTTTTTGTTGTCATCGTATTGAAACTTGCCATAATCCATTATCTTCGCGACAGGGGGTGTGGCATTTGGCGATATCTCAATGAGATCAAGTGCCATTTCTGTCGCTTTTTTGAGGGCTTCTTCTAGGGAAATAATCCCAAAATTCTCGCCGTCAGCCCCTAAAACGCGCAGTTGTGGTGCTTTTATCTGATGATTGATTCTAACCTTGGTACTCAATATATGTGTAAAATAAC
>CALRHW010000015.1 GCA_943359555.1 Parcubacteria group bacterium
AATCTTTCACAAGTGTTCATAAGTGTTCCATTTTAACATAAAAAGTGTTATATTCTGTAAGTTTATGGCCCTATCGTCTAACGGTTAGGACAGTGCCCTTTCAAGGCGCAAACCCGGGTTCGATTCCCGGTAGGGTCACAAAATGAAACTTCGGATTTAGCCGTATTACCCCTGTGCATAACTCACCGCACTCCCCACCTATTTGGCGTATAATTATAGGCAAGTACAAAGCGTACAGTAATTTTATTAATAAGTAACAAAATATAATATGAAAGGACTTCACTCAATCGCGTTTTTGCTCGTTATTATCGGAGGACTAAATTGGGGACTTATGGGTATATTTAATTGGAGTGTTGAAATGGTACTAGGTGCTGGACTATCAAAGATAGTATTTATCCTTGTTGGTCTTTCAGCTCTTTATCTTGTTTTTACACACAAAAAGAGTTGTAAAATGTGTGTCGGTGGCTCATCAACAGATGGAACGATGCAATAAATTTGCACTATCTTTTTAGTGCTGAAAAAATCGCCGTCTGGCGGTTTTTTTGTGTAAAAATGCGTGAAGTGGTAAGGTGAAAGAATATATGAAAATACTAGGTATAGAAACGAGTTGCGACGAAACAGCGCTTTGTATCACAGAAGGATTTTCTGTGCTTGGCACTTCCCTTTTCTCGCAGGTTAAAATTCACGAAAAATACGGGGGTGTTTTTCCAATGCTTGCAAAAAGAGAACATGCAAAAAATTTAGTGCCACTTTTCAAAAACTTATTAGAAAAAATTGATACGGCAACGCAAACGGAATTCGCTGGAAAAACTAAAACTACAAGAAATCAGCCGGCTGATTTTACAGACGCGCAAAAAGAGTTTCTAGAAAAAATGCTTGAGCGAGAACCCGAGCTTTTGTCGGCGTTTTTAGAATACATACCTACAATAGAAAAACCCAACATTGATGCAATAGCAGTCACATACGGACCTGGTCTTGAGCCTGCACTTTGGGTTGGAATTAATTTTGCAAAAGCTCTTGGCTATATTTGGAACATTCCTATTATTCCAATCAATCACATGGAGGGTCATATCGTATCTGTGCTTGCGGGCGCACAAGTCACAAAAACAGCGATTACTTTCCCCGCGCTTGCATTGCTCATAAGTGGCGGACACACGGAGCTGGTACATATTTTAGATTGGACAAAATATGAAGTCATAGGACAGACTCGTGACGACGCAGTCGGAGAAGCGTTTGATAAGGTTGCGCGCATGCTTTCTTTGCCGTATCCGGGCGGGCCACACATTGGAGAACTCGCAGGAAAAGAACGTAAAGAACGTGCCGAGCAAAATGGTGGCAAAAAAAGTGATGACGATAGTGAAAAAAATCCATTCACTTTCCCTCGCCCGATGATTCATAGCAACGATTTTGATTTTTCTTTTTCTGGGCTAAAAACTTCAGTACTCTATAAAATAAAAGAACTTGGCGAACTGACACCTAAAATAAAACAACAAATAGCTTGCGCTTTTGAAGATGCGGTCGTGGAAGTACTTTTAGAAAAAACAAAAAAAGCCATTATAAAATATGGCGCGAAATCGCTCATTGTGGGCGGAGGAGTAATAGCAAATACAAAAATTCGTGAGAGTTTTTTGGGACTTAGCGGACTTCAAGTATTTATTCCTGACCTCTCACTCGCTACCGACAATGCTGTGATGATAGCGATGGCTGGATATATCAACGCGACAAAAAATCCTTCTGTATTGAAAACTGACCCAAAAACAATCGTCGCACAGGGTAATTTGCGACTTTAAGGCAACCTGCGACTCTAAAAAATAGCGTTAAAGAGAATGCTAGTCGGTTTTTGAAGCCAAATCTACTTGTTCCTGTTCCAACATTTGAGAAAGGGTGTGATCGTCTTCTGACGAAAACTCTGGTACAAACTCTTCTTCTGAAACTGCGTCAAACATCGGCGCGGACGCGTGCATTGGTATTAAAAGCGATGATGGTATTGATGACGGTATCTGGGTGGGTTTTTCCTGAGTAGTTTTTTCCTTTTCGTTTGTGAAAATTTTTCTTAAAAACAGCGAACCAAAGATTAAAAATATAATGAAAAAAGGTATCACTAAATATTCTCTATTAAATAAAGACGCATAAAGGACAGCTAAAACTGATCCAACTAAAAATACCTGTGTGCGACGTCCGATATATGTTGATATTACGTTTAAAATAAGTATCACTACTACAAAAAGTACTATTGCTCCAAACGCGTCGTCTCCGTGAGGTACTGAAAATACTCGCTCCACAAAACCTTTGGTTTTTTCATCTCCCGTAAACGAGCTGAAAGCGTCAAATATTTTTCTATTTACCACTACATCGTTACTAGTAAGAAGCGGTACTGAATCTAGTGCAGATGAAGTAGTTGCGGAAAAAATATTCGGTGAAATTTTTTTTAATTCTGATTTTGCGGGTTGTGGTGTTTTTACAACATTTGCTTTTATAACCGTAGGGGCTACTGCTTTAGTTTTCGTCACATTCGTCACATTTGACGCACTTGATACACTAGCAACAAAAGCTGTCCTGTATGTATTTATTTCTTGATTTTCTGCATCGGTTAGCAAAATTTTCGCTCCACAAACAAGCTCATTTATTTTCTTTTTTGTTAAAAGATATACAAAACCCGTCGGCTCAGTGTAGCCCCAAGGTTTTAAAATCTCGGCTGAATATTTTATTTGAAATGCCAAAACGGCATTGAGAGTAAGCTGGTCAAAAACTCCAGTAACCACAACATTCTGGAATCCTTCGCGCTCAAGTAAAAACTGCTGGAGTTTTTTTACTTCGCTTGGATTATTTACTGCACCGATTTTAAGGGAACTTTGTAAATAATTACAATTACCGTCAGACGTGATACTTTGATCAGCTATACTTTCTGTACTAACTGTATTTATAGGAAGTGTCTCTGCGAAAGTAAAACTAAAAGAAAAAATGGTAGATACTAAAAAGACACAGCACAGTGTGTATTTGCAGATTATTAAAAAATGTCGTCTAAATGTCATATATTTTTTAATTAGATTACACCTTACTTTTACTTTACTTTTAAATACATGTCAACGTTTTTTAAAAATTGATCTTTGAAAATTGGCTAATTATATAAATAAAATTGGTTCGGCTTTTAAAAATGTCCTTTTGGATTTAAAAATGTCCTTTAAAATACTAATAGCTAAAATGGCTTTCTGGGATATTTGTAATCTGTAAGAAATTAAAAAATAAAAAATGTCTTTTATAAAATCTCACAATCCCAAAACAATCTACACAATAAATATAATTTTGAGCAACCTCTTAAAAATTATAAAAACAACCGCATTATGCTATTATTTAAAGAAAGAAATAGTAAAAATGGACAAATTACTGAAACCCTACAATCCGCAAGAAACCGAGGACAAGATATATAAACTCTGGGAAGATAGTGGTTTTTTCAATCCAGACATCTGTATAAAAAAAGGCGTCACTTCCCCATCTGCCGAGGCGTTTAGTATAGTCCTTCCTCCACCAAATGTTACAGGGACTCTTCATATTGGTCACGCGATGATGCTTGTAATAGAAGACATTATGGTGCGTTTTCATAGAATGCGCGGACATCGCACGCTGTGGATTCCTGGTACAGATCACGCCGCCCTTGCAACTCAATCAAAAGTAGAAGAGATAATGTTTAAAAAAGACGGCAAAACTCGCCACGACTTCAGCCGAGAAGATTTTCTAAAAGAAGTGGAGAAATTTGCACAAGAAAAACACGACACCATCGTAGGACAAATAAAAAAAATGGGTTCAAGTACCGACTGGAGTCGCGAAGCCTACACTCTAGATGACGCGCGCAGTCTCGCAGTGCGCACCGCATTTAAAAAAATGTATGATGACAAAATTATTTATCAAGGTCATCGTATCGTAAATTGGGATGCAAAACTTCAGACGACTGTTTCCGATGACGAAATAGAATGGAAAGAAGAAACGATTCCCTTTTATTATTTAAAGTACGGACCTTTTGTTATCGGCACATCACGTCCTGAGACAAAATTTGGCGACAAATATGTGGTGATGCATCCTGACGATAAGCGTTACAGCCAACATAAACACGGCGACACTTTTGAACTAGAGTGGATAAACGGTCCCATCACCGCGACCGTCATAAAAGACGAAGCAGTAGATATGGAATTTGGTACAGGCGTAATGACCATTACTCCTTTTCACGACAACGCTGATTTTGAAATTGCGGAAAGACACTCACTTGATAAAGAACAGATTATTGATTGGAATGGAAAACTTTTATCTGTCGCAGGTGATTTTGCAGGACTTCATATAAAAAAAGCGCGACCGCTTATCGTGGCTCGTCTGCAAGAAAAAAATCTTGTAGAAAAAGTGGACGAAAAATATACACACAACGTCGCTGTAAATGGTCGTGGTGGTGCAGTGATTGAACCGCAAATAAAAAAGCAGTGGTTTGTAAGCGTTAATAAAAAATTTACACTCGCCGACTCAAAAATTGCAGGGATAAAAAGTGGTCAAGAAATTACACTTAAAGAATTAATGAAACACGCGGTGGAAAGTCGCCAAATAGAAATAATTCCAGAGCGTTTTGAGCGCGTTTATTACAACTGGATTGATAATCTGCGCGACTGGTGTATTTCTAGGCAAATTTGGTTTGGACACAGAATCCCCGTCTGGCACAAGGGAAAAGAGCTCTATTGTGGCCTAGAAGCGCCTTCTAACGCTGATGCGCGAGGCGGCACAAGCGACGGCTGGGAGCAAGATCCTGATACATTAGATACTTGGTTTTCATCTGGTTTATGGACCTTTTCTACACTCGGTTGGCCAAATGAAACTGCTGATTTCAAAACATATCACCCTACAAATGTGCTTGAAACTGGCTACGATATTATTTTCTTTTGGGTAGCTAGAATGATTTTGATGAGTGGATATTTACTTGGTGATGTTCCATTTAAAAAGGTTTATTTGCACGGCTTGGTACTAGACGCAAAAGGCGCAAAGATGAGTAAGTCTGTCGGCAATATTATTGACCCACTTACGATGATAGAAAAATATGGCACAGATGCGACTCGCCTTTCGCTCATCATCGGCACCAGTCCCGGTAACGACAGCAAAATGTCCGAAGATAAAATCCGTGCATACAAAAATTTTGCAAATAAAATATGGAATGCGACGCGTTTTGTGCTGACAAATTTAGATGGATTTGACCCTGCGATTCCGCCCGACCTTACTGATGACGACAAAAAAGATTTAGTCGAGCTTGAAGATATTACAAAAGAAATTACAGAAGACATAGAAAATTATCGCTTTTATCTCGCGGGAGAAAAACTCTACCATTATTTCTGGCATACATTTGCAGATAAAATAATTGAAAAAAATAAAGCGCGACTTTCTGGTGTGCAGGCGGACGAGGCGGACAAAGCGGAAAAAACCACAGCTGAAAAAGCATCGGCGCAGTACGTCCTTTTCACAATCCTCACCCGATCCCTCATTTTACTTCACCCATTTATTCCGTTTGTAACAGAAGAAATCTGGTCAATAATGCCGTATAATAAAAACAGTTTACTCATGGTAGAACCATGGCCGACAAAAGAAAAATAAAATACCCTAAATTACATGTCTAGTGTATACATACTTATATTTGCATTACTCGCGGGTTTATTGCCAGCAATTTTGTGGTTGTGGTTTTGGCTTCATGAAGACAGCACCTCACCAGAGCCACGCGGACTTATAGTAAAAACATTTATCGCTGGAATGCTCGTGACACCATTTGTTTTACCTTTTCAATATTTAGCGCAACAATATTTTGCACAATACACAATTATTCTTCTTCTTTTGTGGGCTATTGTAGAAGAAGTCTTTAAATTTGGAGCCGGTATGCTTGCGGTTTTTCACAGAAAAGAGGTGGACGAACCAATAGATGTAGTAATATACCTCATCACAGCGGCACTCGGTTTTGTAGCGATGGAAAATATACTTTTTTTGGTATCGCCGATTATTGAGCACTCTTTAAATGGTGTAGGCGAAGTGGCCAACATAAACAACGTTTTGAGCACTGTTATTACTAGCAATCTACGTTTCATTGGTGCAAGCTTGCTACATATCATTACATCGGCAGTTGTGGGTATTTTTATGGCTTTTTATTTTTACAAACAAGCAAAAACACGCCACTTTTATACAATCGTGGGTTTAACAGTCGCAGTAGTATTGCATACTATCTTCAATTTCTCTATAATAGATGATGCTGGCAACAACATATTCATAGTATTTTTTATACTTTGGCTCGCAATAATAGTACTCATGCTATTTTTTGAAAAATTAAAAACATTAAAAAATTAGTACATTAAAAATAAAGAAAAACCTCAATGAAAAGATCATTTTTTGAAAGATTAACAGGAGCAGTAAGAGTAGACGAGGATTTTGCTTTGGAAACAAAGGATGTTAAAAAGATTTCTCTTCGTGCAGATGAAGATAAAAAAGACTGGAGCGTAGAAGACGCTGAAGGTGAGCTCACAGTAGATGTTTACCAAACACCCACAGACATTTGCATAAAAACAATGGTGGCTGGTGTGCGTCCTGAAGATTTAGACATTAGTATTACTCGCGACATGGTAGTGATAAAGGGTAAACGCGAAAGTGAGAGACTTATTCGTGATGAAGACTATTTTCACCAAGAGCTTTATTGGGGAAGTTTTTCTCGCACAATAATGCTTCCGCAAGAAGTGTCCATAGATGAAAGTGAAGCAGTAGAAAAACACGGACTACTCATAATCAAACTTCCAAAACTAGACAAAACAAAGCAGACAAAACTACGCGTGAAGAATAATTCTTAAAACAAAAAACCGCAGTGATGCGGTTTTTTGTTTTTGGTGCCGAGGGGCGGACTTGAACCGCCGACCCCATGCTCTTCAGGCACATGCTCTACCAACTGAGCTACCTCGGCATATATTATCAACTTATTGGAAAAAACTATTCACTTTTGCTGCGCCGTCCTGAAAACCACTATAAGCTGACAACAATTGCTCAAGATACGGCTGAACAAAATAATATGCACCCACAGAAGCCCCGATAATAAGTAGCCAATAAATAATCTGCATTACCTGCCCTATGCGAGCAGACCTCTGGATACTTTTGAGTATCTTATAATTTTCTTGCGAAACAGCAAGCGTTTCCTCTAATATTTCCCTTTCTTCTGGAGTCATACAAAGAGGAGTATAGCAGAAAAAAAGAAAAGCCCCAAGCAGATTATGCTTGGGGCTGGAAACTGGGAATGCGTCAATTTTCGTAGACGCAAACCCCCTTGTCATTGTAAACAAACATATTTGCCAGATTTCCCCCACTTTTGCTTTTTGCGATATGCATTTTGGCAAACCGAAGAGTTTTGAAGTTGCCTTCACTCCACTTCTCGCCATTAAATGGGTCAATTCCAACAATGCGGAATCTCCCTTTTGGTGCGATCAGCAAGACTTTCGCCCCGTCACGGAAACTTCTTCTTTTTCTCTGCCCTTTAAGCAGAGCCATCCTTGGATAACTCGTACAACTTGAAAAATTGGTCACGTCTGAATCCTTTCATCTGAACTTTTTTCTACACCCAAACACGTTGTTTAGGTCAAACAAAAAAATATCATATTAAATATTTAAAGTCAAGTTTATTTCAAAAACCGAAAAGCCGCTCTGTGTTGGTGCCACCAGCAGGAATCGGACCTACATCTATCCCTTAGGACGGGACTGTTCTATCCATTGAACTATGGCGGCGAAAAAGGGCATAAAAAGCACGAAATAATTTCCCTGATGAAATTTTAAGCAGGAATTCCTAAAAGTTGTGCGAGGAGGGGTTTATTGAAACCAATTACAATATCACTATCCACGATGATGACAGGCACACCCATTTGACCTGACCTTTCCACCATCTCCTCCCTTTTTACAGAATCTTCAGCTACGTTGTAGTTTTCAAACGCGACGTTGTTTTGCTTAAAATACTCTTTTGCAAGGTTACAAAAATGACAAGTCGGCGTGGAATAAATTGATACTTTTTTCATGCGGTCAGTATATCAAAAATAAAAATAAAAGACTATTGAAAAATACTAAAAAATATTGACGAACCAGTTCAATATTTTACCAAAAAACCCAGTATTTGGAGCTGTTACGACGGCTGTTTGTGGAGATTCAACCACATACACCACTCCTTCGCCGGGCTTTGCCACGTTAAACTTTTTACGAATTTCCTCTTCGGTACCTTTTTCTGTATTGAGACGAGCAATTTCAGAATTGAGATCGTCTTCGCGAGCACGAAGTGCAGTGAGCTGACCCGATACTCTATCAAAATCTTTTTGACTTTGAAGCTCAGTCTGATACATATTCCAAGTTGCACGAGCGAAAATAACCAGAGCAATCAGCAAAATAACCACAGTGGTTTTTGAATATATTCTACTGCGTATCTGTCGCTTCTTTTGAAATTCTCGCTCAAGCATGGTAACTTATAGTATACTATCAATATTAATACAAAAATATGTTATTCCACAAAAAAAATAAAAAGATTATTAAGGTAGTTTGGATGGTGCTTTGTGTGATTATTATTCTAAGTATGGTGATGGTTTATGTACCAATCGGAAGATGAGTAGGTGCCCGCGCGCACGACAGTGCGCGCGGGCCTCCCCTTTCCCTACTCCGATTTTACCATCTTCAAAAATACATCATTCGGAATATTCACTTTTCCGAGCGACTGCATTTTTTTCTTTCCTTTTTTCTGCTTTTCACGAAGCTTCATTTTTCGTGTAATATCACCTCCGTACATATGCTGAGTCACATCTTTTCGCATCGCAGTGAGTGTGCGTGAAGAAATAATCCTACCAAGAGCCTTGCCTTGAATTTTTGTGGTAATCATCTGACGAGGTAAAATTTTAGAAAGTTTTTCTACAGCTTGCTCTGCCTCCACTTCCACTGTGCGTCGCGACACAACACGAGAAAAAGCAGCTATTGGCTCTTCTGCGACGAGTATTTCAAGCTTGACCACATCAGCTGGACGCATGTCTTTCATTTCATAAGAAAGCGAAGCAAAACCAGACGACACACTTTTTATCGTATCAAAGAAGTTTTTCATTAGCTCGCGGAGGGGCATTTCCATGTGTATCTGCATTCTGTCATCACCAAAAGAATCTGTCTCGCCGACAACCGCTTCATGATCATAAAGAATTTGCATAATCGGACTTAAATAATCTGCAGGTGTAATAATAGTCACATTTACCCACGGCTCCATCACACTTTCCACCAAATGTTCTTCTGGAAACTTTGCTGGGGAGTAAACCATTTCTTTTTTACCGTCACGATAAATAACTTCATAAGTAATACTCGGCGTTGCTACAACTAGATTTAAATTAAACTCTCTGCGTAGTCGCTCGGTAATAATCTCTAAATGAAGCATTCCTAAAAATCCACACCGAAAACCGCGTCCGAGTGTTCCCGATGATTCTTCTTCAAATGTAAACGATGAGTCAGAAAGACGGAGCTTGCCGAGAGCTTGTGAAAGCTCCATAAAGTCGTCTTGGCTTTCAGGATAAATAGAAGACCACACGACAGGTCTTGGGCTCATATAGCCCGCTAGAGGTGCCAATGTGTCATTTTGTCCTGCAACAGTGTCTCCGACAGAGGCGATACCAGACTCTTTTATACCAGTCACAATGTAACCGATTTCGCCCGCATTTAAGGATTCGCACGGTGTTTGCGTTGGAGAAAATGTGCCCACTTCAATAGCGTTAAATTTTCCACCAGCAATTTTAAATTGAAGTGGGGTGTTACGCGACACACTTCCACTAATGACGCGGACATACACCACGACACCTTTGTGATTTGAATATTGAAAATCAAAAACAAGAGAGCGAAGATTTTTTATTGATGATGCTTGCGCGAAATTTTGCATAGATTCTTCTGGAATTTTTGGCGGTGGGATAAGTCGCACTATTTCTTTAAGTAAATTCTCTACTCCTTCGCCGGTTCTTCCAGACACTTCAAGAATTTCTTCTTTCGGACAATTTAAAAGTTTTGCCACTTCTTCGCGGACTTTTTCTGGTTGAGCGAGTGGTGAGTCAATTTTGGTGAGGACGGGAATTATTTTTAAATGGGACTCGCGTGCCATACCAAGAGTCGTGAGTGTCTGAGCTTGCACGCCCTGAGTCGCGTCCACGAGAAGAAGCGAGCCCTCCACCGCTTTCAGTGCGCGAGATACTTCGTATGAAAAATCAATGTGTCCCGGCGTATCAATTAAATTCAAAATATAATCCTGCCCGTCCAGCTTGTATTTCATTCTCACTGGTTGCATTTTTATAGTAATGCCTCGCTCACGCTCCAGCTCCATAGAATCAAGAACTTGATTCATCATTTTACGCTTCTCTATAGTATGCGTAATTTCAAGCATTCGGTCGGCAAGCGTAGATTTGCCGTGGTCAATGTGGGCTATAATAGAAAAATTACGGATGTGTTGCATAAAAGATATAGTAGCAGAATCTTCACAAATAAGAAATAAAAAGTACTCAAAAAGGGTACGGATTTTTTGAAGCTTAAAAAATCCTGAAACGCTCAGCTCGACAGCCTCGCGACCCCCTTTTTGAGTACTTTTTATTTCTTATTTTGTAAATCAGCTAACTTCCGGATCCGGTCCTATTACTTTCGCCTTCCAGAATTTTTTATGCAAAGCAGACCACACTTCATCAATCTCCTTGTTTTTTAATAATTTAAGCAAAACAATTCCACAGAAAATGCCTATCAGTCCGGAAAAAAGTCCTTGCATAAAAATACCAAAAAGTGTATTGATATTAAAAATTTCATCAAAAATGTCTAAATATTTGTAAGTTACAAAACCCATGATAATTGATGCAGAAAAACTTTGAAACACGGTAGAAAGTACGGGCTGTGTAAAGCCTTTAAATTCTTTTTCAAATAAAATCCAATAAATAATAAAACCTATCCAAGAACCGAAAGAATACGCAAGAGGCATCATTAGCACTATACTTCCAGATAAATCAGTAACCTTGAAAAGTGACTCTATGAAAAATTGGAATACTGGAAATGTACTGAAAAGATAAGTGAATAAAAAACCAAAAAACACGATACACCCGGAGGAGAAAATGTTTACTGCGAGCGGAGTTTTTGTGTTTCCGCTTGAATAATACGCGCGCACAAACAAAAGCAAAAGCGACTGCGGTATTAAAGACACGGCAAAAATAGCAAGACACGCGGCGGTGAGCTTGGTATCAGACCAGTTAAATTGTCCTGAACCCAAAATCGTACGCACAATCTGCGCACGCAACACCACAAAAAGCATCATCACAGGCATTGAAAGAAAAATGACGTGACGACACCCAGCAACCATTTGTTCTGTAAATTTTTTCCTATCGCCAGACACAAAGTGTCGCGTCAAAATAGGCAAAGCTGCAAGAGAATAACTCACCGCAATAATACTAAGTGGCACTGATTGCAGATTGCTCG
>CALRHW010000016.1 GCA_943359555.1 Parcubacteria group bacterium
TTAAAAAGTAAAAATAGAGTTTGTGTTTCTAAATGCACGCGTAAATCGTTGCTACGATTTCTGCTCCGCTCGGCGCCGTCGCGCCTGCGCGAGTCATTTATAAACACAAACTCTATTTTTACTTTTTAAACACTACTTCAACAATGATATAAGAAGCTCTTTGAGCACAGTAGGATTTGCAGAACCTTTTGTTGCTTTCATTCCCTGCCCTACTAAAAATTGAAGCGCCGATTCTTTTCCATTTTTGTAATCAGTGACTACTAGAGAATTTTCTTCAATGATTTTTTCAATAATAATTTTTAATGCTCCAGTATTACTTTCTTGTAACAAATGTTTTGATTCTGCAATATCTTGTGGACTTCCTCCATCATCAAACATAACCTTTAGAATATCTTTTGCGCCACGAGAAGAAACTTTATTATCCTCCACCATCTGCATAAGTGACGCAAAATTTGATGCTTTTATTTTCTCACCTAAATGTGAAAGTGTGTCGCTAGTATCATCACCCGCAGATTTTACAAGCCCGAGTAAATCAGAAATAATATAATTTGAAGCGAGGCGAATCAGTTTTTTATTTCCATCAAAAGAAGAAACTGCGAGCTCAAAATATGTACCAAGTGCAGTAAGACGCACAAACATTTCTGCGTCTTCCTTTTTCATCCCATACTCACTGATAAACCTCTCTCTCCTCTCGCTAGGAAGCTCTGGTAAACTTTTTGTAAGCACATCGCTTGCAAATTCTGGAATTTCGCTTAGACGAAGTTTTGCTAAATCTGGATCTGGAAAATATCTATAATCATGAGAATCTTCTTTTATCCGCTGAGAAAAAGTGACTTCTTTGTTTTCATCCCAACCACGAGTTTCCTGCACCACTTTCTCTCCTTTTAAAATAAGCTCAATGTGTCTTTTAGTCTCAAATTCAATTGCCTTCTCCACCGCTTTAAAAGAATTCAGATTTTTTACTTCTACTTTTGTGCCGAGCAAAACTTCTTTATTGCTCACAGAAATATTTGCCTCAACGCGCATTTCTCCTTTTTCCATATTCGCTTCACTTGCGCCGAGATACTGAAGTAGGAGCTGAAGCTCGCGCGCAAAAGTTGAGGCTTGCTCTGCAGTATGAATCACTGGCTCAGTCACAAGCTCCATCAAAGGCACGCCTGCGCGATTGAAATCAAGAAGACTAAAATCGCCCTTTTCGTGACTAGATTTTGCTGTATCTTCCTCTAGATGCACCCTTGTAAGCTCTACGCCCGCAAGAGAGCCACCTTGCACCAAAGGGTGCTTATATTGACTGATTTGATAGCCTTTTGGGATATCTGGGTAAAAGTAGTTCTTGCGGTCAAACTCGGTAAAATCGGCTAGTTTTCCGCCTACCGCCGTGCCGAGCCGAAGCACCTGCCTTACAGCTTCTTTATTTATCACAGGAAGAGTGCCCGGATGACCCATACAGATTGGGCAGACGTTTACGTTTGGACGCTTCTCATGAGTGTCGTTTTTTGATGCACAAAACATCTTACTCTCCGTCTTTAGCTCCGCGTGAATTTCTAGACCGACTGTCGTTTTAAATTGCGATGACATAATCTATATATTTTATTCGGCTGTGAGCATTTTTATCAAACTATCTTTTAGTATTTTTACAGACGCGTCATCAAGCACCGACACAGACAATATTTCTTTATTTAATTTTGCGAGCGATTTTTTTGCTTTTGCCAAGATTTCAGGCGAAACTGCATCAGTTTTTGTAAGCACAATTATTTCTTTTTTCTCTGCGAGCTCTTTATTGTAATCGGAGAGTTCTTTGCGAATTGTTTTATATGCTTTTACAACATCTTCGTTTTCAAGTGAAACACAGTGTAAAATCATTTTTGTGCGTTTTATGTGGCGGAGAAATTTATGACCAAGTCCGCGACCTTGTGAAGCACCTTCTATCAAGCCCGGAATGTCGGCAATGATAAAACCATACATGTCGCCGAGATTTGGCTCTAAAGTAGTAAACTCATAACTTCCCACAGTGGCTTTTGCATTTGTGAGAGCATTAAGTAGACTTGATTTACCCGCATTTGGAAAACCTGCGAGACCAAGATCGGCGACAAGCTCAAGCTCAATATAAAAATCTGCACCGTCTCCTTCTTTTCCACCAGTAAACTCTTTTGGACGGACATTTGTAGAGGCCTTGAAATGCTCGTTACCAAGTCCACCGCGACCACCTTCAAGAATCATTATTTTTTCTCCGTCTTTTAAAAGATTGTATTTTTTGCCGTTTACAAGATTGGTAAGCACGCTACCGATAGGCATTTCTACTATCAAATCTTTTCCGTCTTTTCCGTGCATACTATTTTTCATTCCTCCGCCAGCATTTTCTGCGACGATTTCTTTTATGTGTTTATATTTACGAAAAATAGCTAGGTCGCGCACTGCTTGCACATACACATGACCACCTCGCCCGCCGTTACCTCCAGCAGCACCAGCCTTATCTTTTCCCTTTTCTTGCCGCCAACGCACAACACCGCTTCCGCCGTTGCCCGCTTTTATATGTATTTTTAATTCATCTATAAATGCCATTTACCTTGATACTATATTATTTTGGCAAGTTTTCAAGCGGTGCTCTTAGTTTTCAAGTGCGATTTTTGCAAGAGCAAGTGCGCCCTCTTTTGATTTTGCCACTGCTAGAAAAAGCTTGTTGTGGCAAAAAAGTGCGTCTGCGACACCTGTAACTTCTGCGAGTTCTTTATCTTTTAATCCGGCCCAAGACGCTGGTAAGTTTTTTCTATTCTTAAAAACCTGCGTGCCGTCACTCACCGCCCTTACTCTCCAAAAACTATTAACTCCGTCTTGATAAACTATAAAAAGTGGCTCTGGATGTTTCATTAGACTAACCCATGGATATTTTTGAGAAAGAATGATAAGACGCTTGTCTTCTGCTTTTTGGTAGGCTTGCTCTACTAGGTCGCCTGCTTCTTTTAAATTAGTTAGAACGACAATTTCTCGCGTGATGATTTTTTTTGCCATCGTGACCATTTCAAGAAAAGTTTTATCAACTGACAGTAAGTCTTCTTTCCAAGTTGGGCGAAAGATATGTACTAAATCTTGAATTGTGTAAGGTAGAATATTTGGAAAAACTGGAGAATAAATATTTACACCGTTGTCGTTTGCGTCAATGTGGGTGATAAGTTTTTCGTCTATCATTTTTGCGATTTCTAGACTATCACACACCTGCGAGCCGTATTTTTTCCAGACAAGTCCAGCAGAGGCAAAGGGAATACCGTTTTCGCGGGCGCCTGCGCCGCCCGCTTGATGATGGTCAAATCTATTTTTTTCTACATCATTGATCCCGCCGATGTCCACCAAAAAATCCGCTGAAGCAAACTGACTCGCGTCACGAGTGCGGACGATTTCTATCTGCGCTTCTTTTTCAAAAGCGAGCGAAAGTACCGCGATCGCAAATATGTCGTCGCTGTGAAAATCGCCATTGTGGGTAACTATTTTTAGGATTTTCATAAGAGAAACATAACATGCAAAAACGCTGGTTGCAAACGAAATAAATTAGTTTATACACTTATTCTCTCTGGCTTCCTCGCAAAATATTTCCTAAACTCCTCCACTATTATCACGGTTGTTGATATAGAAATTATCGCAAGCCACTCGGACAAGTTGAGTGGAGTCGTGTGAAGAACTTTTTGCATAAAAGGATTGTAAACAGCAAAAAACTGAAGTGCCACTACTATCACCGTCGCGCCGACCAGATAAAGATTTGAGAAAATTTTTGCGGAGAAAATAGAATGACTTTCAGAACGACAATTCCAAGCATTGAACCATTGAAGCACTGCGAGGGTGGTCAAAGCCATCGTAGAAGCTTTTGCAAAATCCACAGCATATACAGCGCCAAATATATATAAAGTGCAAAACATCATTACCGCGCCCATTATAATCATACGAATTAGAGCAATTCGGCTCATAAAAAATCTATTATGTGGCTCTACTCCATTTTGCCCGAGTTTTTCACGAGGTTCCATTGCCATTGCAACAACAAGAAAACCGTCAGTCACAAGATTTAGCCAAAGTATTTGGCTCGGTAAAAGTGGTAAAGGCAAGGTGAGCAAAAGTGCGCCGAGCACGACAAATAGCTCGCCTGCGCCCGTAGAAAAAAGATAAAGAATGACTTTTTTTATACTCGCATAAATATTTCTCCCCTCCTCAATTGCCGAGATAATACTTTTAAAATTGTCATCTAAAAGCACGATGTCCGCAGCTTCTTTTGTTACTTCCGTGCCGATTTTTCCCATCGCAATACCGAGGTCTGCCGCAACAAGTGAAAGAGCATCATTTACTCCGTCGCCCGTCATTGCAATAACATCTCCACGCATTTTGTACGCCTCAATAATTTTTAATTTGTGCTCAGGCGTAACGCGCGCAAAAACACTTACATTGTTTAGACGGTGCATGAGTTCGGAAACGCTCAATTCTTCGATTTCTTTTCCTGTCATTACAAGGTCGCCTTCGCGGAAAATTCCCACCTCACGCGCTAAAGCTTCGGCAGTCACTTTATGATCTCCTGTAATCATTACAACTCTTATTCCGCTTTCTTGTGTAATTTTTATGGATTCAAAAACATCAGCACGAAGTACGTCACGCATTCCAAAAAACCCCACAAAACAAAGTTTTGGAAGAGCATCTAGTTTAATATCATTTCCTGCATTTTTATTTATTGCGCAGGCAATCACACGCAGACCTTGACGCGACATGCTGTGGATTTGCAACTCCATTTTTTTTCTGTCGTCTTCGGTTATTTTTCGTACTTTTCCATCTTCCAAAATCAATTCTGCAAGTGAAAGTATTGTCTCTGGCACACCAGTAATCGTAAGAAACATTTTCTTTTTCGTGAGATGAAGAGTGGTGTGAAATTTTGTTTTTGTATCAAAAGGAATGTCCATCACGCGTGGCTCCTCTTGTTCCAATTCGTCTTTATCAAAACCTAGCTTTTCACCAAGCACGAGTAACGCAGCTTCCGTAGGATCTCCCGACACTTTCCACACACCTTCTTTTTCTAAAAATGAAACTCGTGCGCCTGCGCAAAATGTGGCGATTTTCCCCATAAGTAGAAGCTCGGGATGATTGGCTGTGTCTATATCATTGCCCGACAAGCTCACCTGCCCTTTTGATTCATAACCATTGCCTGTGATTTTGAAAAGATTTCCAGAAGTAAAAACTCTTTCCACCATAAGCTCGTTTTTGGTAATCGTACCAGTCTTATCCACAGCAATAACTTTTGCTTGACCGAGCGACTCTACCGCTTGAAGTTTTTTAACTAGAGCATTTTGTTTTGCCATTCTATAAACGCCTGTCGCAAGCACCAAAGTAATAACAATAGGAAGGCCTTCTGGAATAAGAGAAACCGCCACAGCAACCGTGGTAAAAAACATATCTCGCATAGAATTGCCAAAAAGAAGACCTACAAAAAATACGATAACACTCAAAACAAGAACTGTAATACTGAGAAATTTGGACAGCTCTTTTATATCTTTTTTGAGTGGCGCATCAGAGTCTATAGTGAGTATTTTTTCAGAAATTTTGCCGATAATTGTGTTTATTCCTGTAGCGACCACAATCGCACGCGCAACACCAGTAAGTACAAAAGTTCCCTTAAAAGCCATGTTGTGTTGATCTGCCGTAGGCACATCTCTTTGCGCCATCACCAAAGAGTTTTTGAAAACAGAGCCTGACTCGCCAGTCAAAGCAGACTCATCTATTTTTAGATTTGTTGATTCTATTATTCGCACATCACCAGAAACTTTATCTCCCTCACGCAAAACAATGACGTCTCCTGGCACAAGCTCTGTGTCGGTTATTACTGTCTCACGCGCATCGCGTATAACAACAGCATCGGTCTTTGTAAAATTGGAAAGTGCCTTAAGTGTGTTTTGCGCTTTGCCTTCTTGTAAAAATCCGATGACTGCATTTGCAAGTAGAACAAATAAAATGATGTAAGAATCAGCGTGTTCACCAAGAAAAAATACTATAACGCTCGCAATTAAAAGAATGTAGATAAGTGGACTTTGAAATTGGCGTAAAAAAAGAGTTGTCTTGGAGGTTACTTTTGCTTCCGTGAGCTTATTTTGCCCATATATAGAAAGTCGGTTTTCTGCTTCTGTTTGCGTGAGTCCGTGTGATGTAGAATTAAAAAAATCTAAAACATTGGAAATGTTTTGCCCATACCATGGCATATTTTGTTTTGAAATACTTTCATTCACAAAATTTTATGAAGTTTTTTAATCTGACTAATTTAACGACACAATTTTTGACTGCTTTTTTGCGGCTACAAATGTCAAAATCATCATCAAAAATACTGTAAACGCCATCATTGGAATGGTGATGTATCCAAACTCAAGTACATACATCTTTGAACACGCACCGCCCACCGCTGTGCAGGGTGTAAAAGAACGTCCGCCAAGCTGAGTAAAAGAATGATAAAGAGTAACTATTGCACCAATAACAGAAAGTGCGTAAACGTAAGGAATAATATTTTTGTCTTTACGCCAAAAAGCCAAGCCTAAAATAATAACTTGTGGGTAAAGGAATACGCGTGCTATCCAACACAAGACACAAGGTTCAAAACCCACAAACTCAGAATAAAGCAGACTACCCACAAGAGCACTAAGTGCAAACAAAAAAGATAACGCGAGCACGTTGCGTCCAACCCACGACACCGCCCGATCTGCAATTCTATTTCGCACTAAAAGGCAAAAAACAAAAACGACGATTAGAATGTCTGCAAAAAGTGTTCCCCAAGAAAAGATTGATGTGATGAGTTCGCCAGAAGTCATTTATTTTATGGGAGCTTACAGCCAGTAATACTTGCCAACTCTTCAAGAGAAAGCACTTGCGCCTTTCTTGTGCCGTCTTTAAAATCCCAAGTAGGATAACCTTTTATACCTTTGTCGGTACAACTTTTAAGCTGACCATTGCTGTCTGGTGTAGAACACTCTACATAAGGAAGTTTTTTTGCAGATCTACCAAAGAGAGCTTTCTCATCGCGACAATGTGGACACCAAAACGCTCCATAAAAAATCGCCCCGCTGTCTTTTATACATGTTGCAAAACCATCTAGCTTGCCGGGCTTTGATGGAGCGAGAGCTAAAAAAACTGCTAAACCAATAAGAAACACGATAACGACAATTGCAATAATTTTTCCTTTCATATAAAAATATTATATCACAGAGACCTTTTTTTGCTTATTCTGTAAATTATGAATAAAACGAGGATAGTAGAGATGGCGACGAGGAAATAACTTTCTATGTGCGTAATCGTGCTTGCGTATTTATAGTAAAAAGAACCCACTTGCCAGCCGATAATGGCTAAAATCGTAGCTCTTACACAAGTTCCTAAAAAGGTATAGATAAAGTATTTTTTCAAATCGTAGCGGATAAGACCGTAGAAAGCAGAAATCGCCACACTCGGTATTATGGGAATTGTTCTTAGTAAAAAAAGTGCGAGTTCATCGGTTTTTTTTGTATCAAATTTATTCTGTAATTTTTCTATGTCATTCCAAGAAAGGCCTAGCCATTTCCCCCACTTTACCAAAATCGGTTTTCCAAAAATATGTGCGAGTGCGTAAACAAAAAGTGAACCGATAGTAACACCGAGAGATGCTGGTAAAACGACGACAAAAAAAAGTTTTGCGAGTAAAGCGAGAGAGAAAGCACCTTTTAGAAAAAAGAAGCCAGATAAAGTAAGAACGAGCGCCGATGGAATCGGCGCTATTATCTCTTCTAAAAAAGAAGCAAGGAAAACTCCCCATGCGCCAAGTGGTAGTAAAACGCTTTGGATAAATTGGATGGTGGTTTCAATCATGTTTTTTTCTTGCGCGGATGTTTATATTGACATAGACTCCACTCACTCCAACACTATTTCCCATGACACTGTTTATATTTTTTTCCACTACCGCAAGGGCAAGGGTCGTTGCGACCGACTTTTTCGCCGTCGGCGCCTTTTGGGGCGGTGCGCGCAGCTGCACCGCTTGCCACCTTATTTCCCCCATCACCATCACCGATGATTGATGCTTGTGTGTGAACCTCTTTTAAATTTTTTTGTTCACTAAATACCATTTCACTAGAAATATTTGGCAATACTTTTACTATTTCACTCTCTATTGTGGACTCCATTTCTTTGAAAAGTCTCAAACCTTCACGTTTGTATTCCACAAGCGGATCACGCTGACCATAAGCACGCAAATTTACACTTGAACGCATATAATCCATCATCTCCAAATGTTCAACCCAAAACATGTCTATGGCTTGTAGTACTAATCGTCGCACAGCAAGAGCAAAAGCATCGTCAGAGATAATGTTTTTCACTTCTATTCCTTCCGCCAAACTTGTCACATATTCTGCAAGCTCTTCTTTTGTGCTAAATAAAATCTTGCGACGGCGAGTATATATTATTTTTCGCTGGTAGTTGAGCACATCATCAAATTCAAGTACGTGTTTTCTGGTGTCAAAATTAAAACCTTCTATTTTTGTCTGTGCAGTTTCAAGTGAGCGAGTAATGAGTCGGTTTTCTATCGGCTCATCTTCAGCCATACCAAGTCTACCCATCATTTTTTTAATAGTATCTGAAGCAAAAATTCTCATAAGTGAGTCTTCCAACGAAACAAAAAATTGCGTTTCGCCCGGGTCACCTTGGCGTGCTGTGCGTCCTCGTAGCTGATTGTCTATACGTCGCGCATCGTGACGCTCTGTACCTAGCACAAAAAGTCCATCAAGCGCTTTCACTTCTTCATATTTTTCTACTGTTGTAGGATTGCCTCCGAGCTTTATATCCACTCCACGCCCTGCCATATTTGTCGCAATAGTCACAGCGCCTTTTTTACCTGCTTGTGAAATGATCTCGCCTTCTTTTTCATGATTTTTTGCATTCAAAAGCTGGTGAGGAATTCCCTCTTGACTTAAGAACGCAGAAAGTAATTCGTTTTTTTCAATAGAAACAGTACCGACGAGCACTGGTCGTCCTAAAGCATAAAGTTCTTTTACTTTTTTTGCCACCGCTTTAAATTTTCCTTGCTCTGTTTGAAAAATAAAATCATTTAAATCTTTTCTTTGTGGAGCTTTGTGTGTTGGTACAGAAAGTACAGTGAGTCCGTACACTTTATAAAACTCCTCAGATGAAGTCATTGCTGTACCTGTCATACCAGATAGCTTTTTATATAGTCTAAAATAGTTTTGAAAAGTAATAGACGCAAAAGTACGAGATTCTTTTTGAATATTTACGCCTTCTTTTGCTTCCACTGCTTGATGGAGACCTTCAGACCATCTACGTCCGGGCTGAAGTCTGCCAGTAAACTCGTCTACGATAATCACTTCGCCGTCTTTTACTACATATGACTTGTCGCGCGTAAAAAGTGCCTTCGCTTTTACTGCGGTTTCCAAATGGTGCACATATTTAATTCCCTTTTCTGTATAAATATTTTCACCACCGAGAAGTTTTTCGGCGAAATTGATACCCTCGTCGGTTAAAGTGATAGCTCGCATTTTTTCATCCACTCCAAAATGTTTATCTTTTTCCATTTTCTCTGCAATCACAGTAAAAGTATTATATAAATCTTCAGAATCACTCGTCGGTGCAGAAATAATGAGTGGTGTGCGCGCCTCGTCTATTAAAATAGAGTCCACCTCATCTACAACTGCAAAATTGTGTTCACGTTGTCGTAGACGTGTCGGCTCGTATTCTAGATTGTCACGCAAATAATCAAAACCAAACTCATTGTTTGTTCCATAAGTAATATCTGCGTCGTAAGATTCTTTTCGTGTAACACTGCGTAAAAATTCATGAACAACTTTAAATCCTCCCACCTCGTCGCGATTTTGATCAAGCTCTGTGTGAAGTGGGTCGTATAAATATGAAGCTTCGTGGTTGAGCACTCCGACAGAAAGTCCTAGAGTGTTGTAAACTTGTCCCATCCACACACCGTCACGACTGGCGAGATAATCATTTACTGTCACAACATGTACGCCCGCAAAAGAAAGTGCATTTAAATATGCAGGAAGGGTGGCGGCAAGACTTTTACCTTCACCTGTGCGCATCTCTGCCACATTACCTTGATGAAGGATGATTCCTCCCATGAGCTGTTCGTCAAAATGTCGCTGATTGAGAGTGCGCTTTGAAGCCTCACGCACAAGAGCAAAAGCTTCTGGTAAAAGCATATCCAAAGTCTCGCCTTTTGCATTGCGTTCCTTAAACTCAGCCGTTTTGGCCTTTATCTCATCTAGAGAGAGTTTTTCATAAATAGGCTCAAAAGAGTTGATTTTATCAACTATTGGACGGAGCGTTTTAATGGCTTTTTCACTTTGTGAGCCAATGATTTTGTCAATTAAAAACATATCTGTGCGGGTATTGTAGCATATTTGATGGGTAAAATAAAAACAAAAAAATAAAGAGTGTTTCACTCTTTATTTTTTTGTTTACTTTCCCCTTCGGTCAGAAAGCTAAGACTATTTTCGTCGCTTAGAAGTTTTTGACTTCTTTGCTTTTTTTACAGTCTTTCCTTTCTTCGCTGGAGATTTTCGTTTTTTTGCTGCCATGATATTTTATTTAAAAAAATTTCTAAAGTTACTTTGTGCAACGACCTTTTTTCAATGCCAAAGATTACACTTCAATTATCATACATATAGATTTCAAATACAATATTTTTTTGCGACAATGTGGGGATAACAATTGTGCGAATTAAAAATAAAAAAAAGAAAAGATTAAAAACCGAGCATTACTATTTCTTCGCTAATATCAATTCCCGTATTTTTTTTCACGCACGCTTTCATTTCATCTGCAAGATTTTTAATCTCGCGTGACGTTCCTTCACCAAAATTTACAAGGACGAGAGATTGATTTTGATAAACGCCCACATTTCCTGCGCGATAACCTTTGAATCCGCAAATATTATCTAAAATCCAAGCGGCTGATATTTTTTTCTGACCGAGAGATGTATCAAAAGAAACAATTAAAGGAAATTTTTCTTTCAGAGTTTCAAAAACTTCTCCTGACACTATGGGGTTTTTGAAAAAAGACCCAGCTGTCCCATACATATTTAAATCTGGAAGTTTTGCACGACGTATTTCAAGCACAGCGTTTCTTACATCGTTTACAGATGGCTGTGCGATGTTATTTTTCGCAAAAAAAGCAGTGAGGTCTTTGTACGAAATATTTGGTTTTGCATTTTTTTGCAATATACAACCAACTCGTACAATGATATATTTTTTACCTTCAGGATTTTTGAAAATACTGTCTCTATATCCAAAAGCCATATCTTGTAAACGTAGAGTTTTCACAACCATTTCCGAAGTATCAAAAACCTCAACTAAAGAAATAGTATCTTTTATTTCACTTCCATAAGCGCCGATATTTTGCACTGGTGTAGCGCCTACTGTACCCGGAATTCCTGACAGATTTTCAAAACCCGACAAAGCACGCTCAACCGAAAGCCCTACAAC
>CALRHW010000017.1 GCA_943359555.1 Parcubacteria group bacterium
AATATTCAGTTTGTTCGTCTAAAGTGGTAGCTGGGTTAATGGTAATAACCGGTGTTCCTGAGCCGGTCACTGTGGCGTCTTGAGCGTCAATGGTTTCAACGATTGAATCGTCGCTTGTCTTTTTGATAATAATGTCATTATTGACTCCAGCTTCAACATCAACCGTTTCAGAAAAGGTGATAACTAAGTTGATAGTAGTGGAAACTCCAGTGGCGTCATCTTCCGGGGAAGGGGTGGTGACGGTGGGTGGGGTAAGATCGTCTAAACCCGGTTCCACCGGTGGCGGCTTAGCGACCAGATTTCTCACGTCGAAATCTATGTAGCCCCAAAATTTATTAAAGGCTCCTGCGGGCTGTCTCTCTGTCCATGTGACACCGAAGTCAGCGGAAGTATAGAGACGACCAGGATAAGCACCAACAGATAAATTACTTCCGTCGTCATCAGAGGCAGAACCCTGCCAAAATTTATTAAAGGCTCCTGCGGGCTGTCTCTCTGTCCATGTGACACCAAAGTCAGCGGAAGTATAGAGACGACCAGGATAAGCACCAACAAATAAATTGCTTCCGTCGTCATCAGAAGCGACGCTAAACCAGTTTTTATAAACATCTCCTGCGGGCTGTCTCTCTGTCCATGTGACACCGAAGTCAGCGGAAGTATAGAGACGACCACGATTAGCTCCAACAATCAAATTACTTCCGTCGTCATCAGAAGCAGAACCTTGCCAAAATTTATTAAAGGCTCCTGGGGGCTGTCTCTCTGTCCATGTGACACCGAAGTCAGCGGAAGTATAGAGACGACCACGATTATCTCCAAAAATCAAATTACTTCCGTCGGAATCAGAAGAAGCAGTCATCCAACTTTTATTAACATCTCCAGTAGGCTGTCTCTCTATCCAACTATAAACAGCAAACGCAACGTATGCGCCGACAACCACAAGAAGAGAGAAGAAAAGATAAAAATATTTTTTACCTAGAAGATCATACATATTCATTGTTCAAAAAAAATAAACTGGGCATTACATTATAGTAACATTTTGAATACCTTACTGTCATTACCACCATCAACTAATAGATATCTAGGAAATTATACATACTCCCTTCTTGCTTATGTGTTGGGTTAAATAGTGAGAGAGAATAATACACTTTTAGCGAAAAAACGAATTCTGAATTTTGGCTGCCGATCAGGGACTCGAACCCCAATTTTTCGCTCCAGAGGCGAACGTGCTACCATTACACCAATCGGCAATTTTAATATTTCCTAAATTTAATCAACTCCATCAAAGACACGACTTCGTCTTTTCTTGAAATCTGAATCTTGTCTGTCCCCAAATGAGGATGAAAACCTATTTTATTTAAGAGAAAGTAGACATTTTCAAGCATTGATTCATTTTTGTTTGAAAATAAAAACTTATAGGTGTATGTCTCTTTGTGGACAGAATAACTACCCTCTGCCTCATAAAGTCCCCTTAAGTACCTAAATATATAACGATTATCCTTTAAAATCCAGTTTGGTACTATGATTTTCTTATCTTTTCTTGGACTTACAGGGACACCTAATCTTTTACTTATATTTTTCTCATATATTCTTATCCTGATACAATTTTCCCCAGAATGCTTTTTAACGGTTGGGTTTTTATTAAAAACCTTATAAACCAAATTACTGTATCTCTCCACGAAACCAGAGTTATTCGCATTTGAAAAAATGGACAGCTCTTCTGTCCGCGGATATTTCCATATATGACCATCACCTAGAACAACTCCCATTAGCTCAGCAAGATTACCTCCCTTAACAAACGAAGGATAAGAATCTTTTATCTTTCCTGATTCTTTCATCTTTTTCCTCCACATTGAAAAGTTATCTAAACCTCGAAACTTCATGGTTTGAGAGGTTTTGAGCAAAGACGGACTTGTTTGTTTTGTTAATCCTTTATTCCAACTGACCATACACTTAACAATATCACAATTAGTGTGTATTTTCCTACCGTTAGACGCAGTGTGATGATACTGGAAAAATCAAGCTTTTTCAAGTATAATGGCTCTCATGCTATCAGAACCAATGCAAAAGCTGGCATTAGCGCTAAACGACTTGCGCACAATAGAGCTAGCCACCCAAAATCAAAAACAGGTCTTTGAGGTTAATAAACTCATAAGTAAAGCCGCGACTTATTACGAAAAAGTCCGTTATCTTGTGGATTATCAGGAAGAACACACCATTCGCCGAAACGCGCTTGAGAGAATTCTCAAAAGAAAAATCGTCATTGAAGGTGGCGAGGTTCACGGCACTACTTTACTCCAAGAACTCGCGAGCGGTCAGTATATAGACGAGGCTCAGGTCACAGAAGAACTCGGCAGAAAAATAGACACGATAATGAGCAAGTTTTTACGTCTGCGCGACTCTGCAGGACTTTCTAGTGCGGTGGGCAAAAGGTTGCTCGCTTTTGCTGCAGCAGAAATAGATTACGCTCTCAGTCTAAAACACTACATCATGGATCAAGGCATCACCAATGCTTTTTATGACACTGTGCGTAAAGATATTACTTTGCCCGGCGTAAAAGAAGATGTAGCGGATTTGCAAATATATTGTGCTTGTTATCGTTCCCTTTTTCGTCCAGAAGATGAGTCGCTCGCTTACGCTCTATGGATGAAATATATTCCGCAGTGGCAAAATGCGACTGACGCGACTATTGCTGATACAGCTCCGCGACTTGGAAAGATTTTAAGTGACATTGATTTTGCGATAAAAAATACTTTGCAATGGCGACTTATTCAAAAACTAAAAAATGAAACTGTTTACTTTTTAATCGTTCGTGAGCTCGTGCAACAATACGGCGCCGAGTCCCAACGTATCCTAGAAACGCCAGTTGAACTAGAAATCTATACTCAATCTCTACTTGAAAAGAAATATGTAAAAGAAAATGCGCGCATCAGATCTAGTGGAATACGCGCTGTTATTTATCTTTTCTTTACCAAAGCACTTTTTGCAATGGCTTTAGAAATTCCTTATGAGATGTTTATTTTAACAACCATTAATTATGTGCCTATTGCGATGAATGTCGTTTTTCATCCGCTACTTTTACTTGTTGTGACACGGGGTGTAGGGACATTTGATACAAAAAATACTGGCGCTGTGTTGAAAGGAATGAAAGAAGTATTTTACGAAGGCAAAACAGAAAAAATAAAAATACGAACTGGAAAAAGTGGGCTTATATACATATTTACAACTATGTATGTCGTGCTTCTTTTTTTTGTTTTTGGTGCAATAGTGGCGGGGCTAAAAAGTATCCATTTCAACAGTGTCGGCATTATCATTTTCCTATTCTTCCTCGCACTCGTGAGTTATTTTGCTTTTAGAATTCGTTACAACTCAAAACGATGGAAAGTTACCCAGCAAGAAAGCGCTCTTTCTTTGATTTTGAGTATATTTACAGTACCAGTTATACGCACAGGACGATGGCTTTCTCAAAGTTTTTCTTCTATAAACGTGTTTGTGTTTATCCTAGACTTTATTATTGAAACACCTTTTAAAATCGTGCTCAATTTTTCAAATCAATTCATTTCTTACTTAAAGGAAAAAACACCCGAGATTTACTAAAAAAAATCGGCACACCCAGAAACGAGTGTGCCGATATTGCAAACGTGGTGCAAAAAGCACCAAAATTATTCTGTGGACACCAGCTTTTGTGGCACAGTGAACACTTCTCTCAAATCACAAAAGGGGTCTTTTCGACGCTTTAGGATGTTGCGCAGGTTTTGTGTTTGAAGCTTTTCAAGTTCTCCTCTTGAAAGGATGTGAGGTTTCTTTCCGCATGGACAAAAACATTCAATCAGCCCTTCAATTTCCTTCTGGACTTGTTTGGTTGGAAAACTATTTACTTCCAACATCCGTACCCAGACCTTCAAATCTAGCGTGAAAAGACAATACGTACCTTTGCCTTCTGTATACATACCCATGTATGATCTTGGACAGATGATTTCAAAATCTGCTCCTCTCCAACCAAGTGGTGATTTGTACTCCATGCCCGTTGCGTTTACAAATCCCGCAGACATAAGAGGCTGGACATCTTTCAGACTAAGCGTCAGCATTTTTAAAGAACTCCTTTTATTTTACCTTCATTACTATCAATGAGCGATGTTGCTATTGCTAGTTTGTCGGCAGTATTTACGATAGCATATTCAAAATAGAAATCAATTGATACTCGCCTCTATAAACGCCGTAAAAAGTGGGTGTGGAAAAAGTGGTCGCGCTTGAAACTCTGGATGAAATTGTGTCGCGACAAAAAATGGATGTTTTTTTCTTGGGAGCTCTACAATCTCCATGAGTTTGCGGTTTGGGGAAATTCCTGAAAATACTAGACCTGCGGAAGTGAGCTTTTCTACGTATTCTGGATTTACTTCATATCTATGTCGGTGTCGTTCAGAAATTTTGCTCTGTTTGTATGCACTTTCTGCAATACTACCTTTTAAAAGTATAGCTTTGTAAGCACCGAGTCGCATCGTGCCACCATATCTATTTTCTGTGCCAGCAAGAATTTTTTCTTGTTCAGGCATTATATAAATAACAGGGTACGGAGTTTTTGGATTTACTTCTGTCGTGTGCGCAAGTGCGAGCTGACCGACATTGCGCGCGTATTCTACTATGGAAAGTTGCATTCCATAACAAATACCAAAAAAAGGAATTTTATTTTTGCGCACATATTCAATCACTTTTATTTTACCTTCTACTCCAGTAGTACCAAAACCTCCGGGAATAAGCACGCCGTCGTATTTGTCTAGCTCTTCTAGCTTTTTCTTACCTGTCTCAAAATCTTTTGCACTTAAATAGTGAATGCGGGGTTTTACGCCGAGCTTGTATGCAGAAAATTTTATTGCGTGAATAACCGAAATATAAGCATCTGAAAATGTAAACTTTCCTGAATCAAAATATTTTCCGACGATTGCGATATTTACTTCGCCGTGTCCGTTTTTAACTTTTTTAGTAAAATTACGCCAAGGCATCAGATTGCCTCTCCTATTTTTTGGCTTAAGCATAAGTCTTTTACAAAGCATATCGCTCAAGTGGTCGCGTTCAAAATTGATAGGCACATCATAAATACTGTCTACGTCTGGAGCAGAAATCACATTTTCTGAACGAATGTTGCAAAAAAGGGCGATCTTTTCTTTGCGCTTGTGATCAAGTGGCACCTCACTACGCGCGATAATAATATCGGCTTGCACACCGACACTATTTAGCGCACGCGAGGCGCTCTGGGTCGGCTTGGTTTTCATTTCCCCTATTTTTGCAGGCATTGGAAGATAGGAAACCATCACAAAAGCCACATCATCTGGATGGCGTACTTTTATCATACGAGCGGCCTCTAAAAATAAAATATTTTGATACTCGCCAATAGTTCCGCCGATTTCTACCACCGTCACATCAGCGTTTGCATTTTGTGCAGCTTTTTCTATACGATGGATTACTTCAAACGGCACGTCTGGGACCACCTCCACATTTTTACCTTTGTATTCAAGATTGCGTTCTTTACGGATAACTTCCTGATACACTCTGCCAGTTGTCATATAATTGACGCGAGTGAGGTCAATATTTAAAAATCGCTCGTAATTGCCCATATCCTGATCTGTCTCGTCGCCATCATTTAATACAAAAACTTCGCCGTGCTCGGTCGGGTTCATTGTTCCCGCGTCTACATTGATATATGGATCTATTTTAAGTGCAGTAACATTAAAACCTCGCGCTTTTAAAATGAGGGCGATAGAAGACGAAGCAACACCTTTACCCACTCCCGACATCACTCCGCCCGTTACAAAAATGTATTTTCTTATTTTTTGTTTTTGTTTGAGTCGTTTTTTCATATCGGTGGGTTTGGTAATTAATTAATTTTAGATTTTTAAATACCGTTTTACTGCTAGATAGCTGGACACCGCTCCTATAAATATTCCTGAACCAACGACGATGAGGAAAATCTGAGCAAAATTGGATATGTAATAATCAAAAATATTAAAACCTATAAAAAAGTTACTTGAGATTTTACCAAGCCAAAGCGTTATTGGATAAAAAATTATGAGAGTAAAAATACCAGACAAAACACCATAAAGCACTCCACTAACCACAAACGGACCGCGTATATAAAGACCACTCGCACCCACAAGTCGCATTACAGATATTTCATCGCGAGAAATAAAAATGACGAGGCGAATGGTGTTGAAAGTGATGAGTATTGAAACGATTATCAAAAGTAACGTAAAGAAAAAACCCAGCTTTTGCGATGAGCTTATGATTTTACTTAGTTTATCAATCGCTGTTTTATTTTTTGCATAATTTACATTGTCTACGATAGATTGTCCTTTTTGTGAGAGAATATTTTCACCTTGGAGAAAACTCGCTATACCTTCGTATTGTTGTGGCTCTTTTGCTTTTATATTTAGTTTTGCACCAAGTGGGTTGTCACTTAGCTCGTCTAGTGCTTGAAGCGTAAACTGGTCGTTTTGGTGACGAGCTTTAAAAGCTGTCAATTCTTCTTCTGCAGAAACATATTCCACTTGTTTTACTTCTGGAAGTTTTTCTATAGATTTTTTAAGAGCTAGTATGTCTGATTCTTGTGTGGTCGTAAAAAAATAAACATTCACATCCACCTTATTTCTAATCTCTTCAAGACTTGAATTTAAAATTGCACTCATAAAAATCACAGACGCGATAACTGAGAGTGTGATAATCATCACAAGCACAGAAGAAAGAGATATAAAACCATTGCGGAAAAAAGCAAAAAATCCTGATTTTATTATTCTTTTAGCGTTGGTCTTAAACATAATTATATGACATATTTCCCTTCTTTGTCATCGCGTATTATTCTACCATTTTCCATCGTTATAACACGTTTACTAAGTGAATCAATAACTCCTTTGTTGTGTGTTGTGAGGATTACAGTAGTTCCTAAGTCGTTTATTTTCTTTAAAACTTTGACGATTTCTTGCGTGTTTATTGGATCTAAATTACCCGTAGGCTCGTCGGCTATCAAAATTTCTGGTTGATTTACGATGGCACGAGCAATAGCAACACGTTGTTTTTCGCCTCCAGAAAGCTCGCGTGGAAAGTTCCACATTTTTTTGCCCAAATCCACAAGGGCGAGAGCATGTGGAACATCGGCTTGGATTTCTGCGTCGCTTCTGCCCGCAACCTCCATCGCAAAAGCGATATTTTCAAATACCGTCTTGTCTGGTAAAAGTCGGAAATCTTGGAAAACTACGCCGATTTTCCTGCGAAAAACGTTGATGGCTTTTGCGCGCAGAGAATGAATATCGGTAGACTCCATAAACACCTTGCCTTCGGTGGGTTTATCTTCCGCTAGAAGCATTTTAATAAGGGTGGTCTTGCCAGCCCCAGACTGTCCGACGATAGATACAAATTCGTTTTTTTCTATTGTAAAAGTGACGTTTTCAAGAGCAACGTAGTTGTCAGCGTAAATTTTTGAAACTTTATCAAAGTAAATCATAGAAAAGTGTGGGTTATTTGAGATTAATTATAGCATGAAACTTTTACTACAATTCCTTTTCCGCCTCAATAAATTCATCCAAATCTCCACCGAGTACTTTTTCAATATCCCGCACTTCTACATCTGTTCTATGATCTTTTACCATCTGATAAGGATGCATTACATACGAGCGTATCTGACTTCCCCACTCGTTTTGGGTAGTCTTGCTTACATACATTCCTTTTTCGGCACTTCTACGATCTTCTTCTAGTTTTTTATAAAGTCTTCCTTGAAGAAGGTTTATTGCTGTTTCTTTATTTTGCGCCTGTGAACGCTCCGAGTCTGCATGTACAGCAAGCCCCGTAGGAATATGCACAACACGCACAGCCGTTTCCCTTTTGTTTACATTTTGTCCGCCGGGGCCACTGGAACGCGAAAACTCAAACCTCAGCTCCTCTGGTGGTATTTTTAGGTCGTCCACTTTTTCAAATTTAGGAATCACTTCAACCATTGAAAAAGATGTGTGGCGAAGCTTTTTTGAACTAAACGGAGATATACGCACTAGACGGTGGACACCTGATTCGTTTTTTAAAGTGCCATAAGCGTTTTTGCCAGATACTTCAAGGGTGATATTTCTATAACCACCGTGGTCATTTTCATTTTTTGTAATAATTTTAAAACTCCAACCTTTTCGTTCCAAAAATTTAAAATACATATTGAGGAGAATATGTGTAAAATCCTCTGCGTCGTCGCCTCCCGCGCCAGAAAAAATTGTAAGAATGGCATCGCCTCTGTCATATTTACCCACACCATCAAGCTCGCCTTTTAAGTTGGCTAGTTCTTTTATTTTTGTCTGCGCTTTTTCTTTGTTAGTCCAAAAATCGCCCGCGGACATCTGCACCTCTATCTCTGCTATTTTTTGTGCAATGTCTTCTTTTTTCATGTTTAGAGTATAGCAAATTGATACAAAAAAGTGCGGTCGGATAAATCCAACCGCACTCGTTACTTTTGGCGACAAATGCATCATTTAATTCCAATAAAAATTGGGGATAGATAAATTTTTATGCAAATTTCGCCGAAAGTAAGACCAGAGAGAAAATTCGTCAGACTCTGCTGAAAATTTGAGAGGAATAACCATGGCTTGAAGCGGGATGGATTCCGGTGACAATTTTTCTCTACTGGATTTACCGAGCCCTGTCTGCAAAGCAAACTGGGTGTACAACGCTATCTACCATATACCTCATAGAAAAAATGTCAAGAAACACAAGTGTTCTATGAGAAGCGTTATATATCAACTACTTTTAATCACTTGTCTGTTAATTTCGGCGAGATTCTGAATTCTGCCCGCAGGAGGGTGCGGGATGAATGCGGGCGAAAATTTTTTTTTATTATATTTCTTCCCTCTTATCACTTTTACACAGGTGTTGAAAATTGATAACATCTATCTCAATAATTTCTTCCTCAAATTGTAACTATGCGCATGTTTGAAATGCCCGAGATAGGATTGAATCATCGGTATGTCGCTCACTTTTAAAAATCCGTTTTCGTCTTTTCCACATTTATACAATCTTTTTTTGAATCTTTTAACGACTTTTCGCCTGACTAAGATATGGGTCGGTTTGAGATAATACCCCAGGAAATCAATCCCCCGTTCTATGGGCTGTAATATTGTTTTGTCTTTACACAAGGACATCTTTAAATTCTCTTGCAGAAACTTCTCAATCTCAACAATTGTTTTCTTTAATTTCTCTACATCTTCGTCCAGGATTATGAAATCATCCACATATCTGATGTACCGATAAAATCCAAGTTTCTCTTTTAAAAAATGATCCAGTTCATTCAGGTAAACATTCGCAAAAAATTGGCTGGTCAAGTTGCCTATTGGTAGCCCCTTGCTCTTGTCACCAAAGAGGAGCGACTTTTCTTTCGGCACGAGCCTCCTCGTCTCAACCTTCCCTTTGAAGAAATAATTCGAAGCCGGGTCGTGGAATATTATTTTCTTCGCCAGAGGAAGGACTTCCCTCTCCCACCATTCTTCTCTTTTCTCCCCGAGTATCTTTTTCTCCACAATTTCAAACAATTTTTTTTTATCTATGTTTCTAAAGAATCCTTTTATATCCATTTTGAGGTAATACAATCTCTGCCTGTTTCTCCCTCCCCTTGTGATGTAAAATCTGAGTTTTTTCACAGCCACATGGGTTCCTCTGCCGTCTCTGTTTGCATATGATTCGTCTATGAAACCATTCTCAAATATGCCTTGTATCTCATTGCAAAGCAGATGATGCACTACCCTATCACGGAAATCCCCGGCAAATATTTCCCGCGGCGTCGGCTCCGTAACCACAAAGCATATATGACGAGATATTTCATATTTCCCTTTTTGTAGGTCAGAAAGGAGAGAGAATAAATTTCTCTCCCTGTTTATTTCAAATTTCAAAGCATTCGCTGTGTCTTTCTTGTGCTTTAGACATTGCACATATGCCCTATGCAGTTTTTGCATGGTAAAGATTGT
>CALRHW010000018.1 GCA_943359555.1 Parcubacteria group bacterium
GCGAAAATCAAAAGAGCAAGGAACATTTTTCTTTTTGGGGTTGCCGAGTGAAGCGAGGCGGTGGCGGGGCTTTCGTGGAGCGTACGATTTAATTCAGAGCTCCCACGCGCTCCGCGCGTGCGATTAGCTTTTGTTTTGAAAATAGGTTCGGACTTGGTACAATAAACACACCACAAACGAAACATTGTCAATTTTTTGATTTTATGGTATATTTTTTGTGTATGAAAAATAGGGTAGAAAGGATAAAAAACTATTTTATTCCATCTGAGGCAAACGATCACAAGCCTCATTTTTTGGGACGTAATGTGCTTATCTCTATAGCACTTTTTGCACTAGTTATTGAATTGGTATTTTTATCACCAGCTTCTTTTTTCTCTTTAAGAACAAATTTTCTTGCTTCTGTTTTACCGGGGGTTCTTGTAGCACAAACCAATGAAAATCGTGTAGAAGGTAATTTAAAAGAACTTACTCAAAATCCAATTTTACAAAAAGCCGCACAGCTGAAAGCCGATGATATGGCAGGAAAAAGATATTTTGCACACACAAGCCCTGACGGTAAGGAGCCGTGGTATTGGCTTTCACTCGCTGGATATTCCTACGCATACGCTGGAGAAAATCTTGCAGTAAATTTTGTAGATTCTTCAGACGTAACAAAAGCTTGGATGAAATCTCCAGAACATCGTAAAAATATTGTAAATCAGCACTACACTGAAATAGGTATTGCTGTTGCTTCTGGAATATATAAAGGAAAAAATACGCTTTTTGTAGTACAGTTTTTTGGTTCTCCAAGTGCGACGGGAATATCAAAAGATGTTTTGGCGCAAGCTAAGCCACAACCACAAACATCACCACAGCCTTCACAGCCACAAAAACCATCATCATCACAGCAACCGCAAACTCAACCAAAACCGCTATCAAACAAAGAAAACGTCCTTGGTTCTGAAACACAAATGCAAGTTGTAGAATTGCTTACCGAGCCGAGAGTGGTCGCCAACTATGTTTTTATTGCAATAATATTATTTGTATTATGTGTCCTTATTTTAACTATATTTATAAAAATAAAAATTCAGCATCCGCCTATGATTATTGGTGCTTTGGTGGTTATTATACTTGTTGTCGGATTAATACATTTAAATACTTATTTTAGTAACAGAGTAGAAATCCCGCATAACTCTGCGAGTGTTATCAAGGCTTTTTAATTCAATGTCCGAAGCTGAAGCCAAAAACTAAACGTGCAAATATAGATAAATATCTTCTAGGGCTTTTACCGCATCGCCAGCAGCGATGTTGTTTTGATGATAAAGACCGTCTGTGCAATCTCCAGCCGCCCAGACTCCCGCGACGCTTGCGCGTTGTGTTTTAGGGTCAACAACTATTTGATTGTATTCATTTACTGCGACAAGTTCTTTTGCAAAACCTGTAGATGGGATAAGTCCTATTTCTACAAATATTCCAGCCACCGCAAGCTCGTGGATTTCTTTTGTCACTGCATCTTCATAAACAATTGCATTTACAAACTTTTCACCCTTTACTTCACGAGGAACAGCATTCATTATTGCACGCATATTTGGATGCGCGAGAACTTTTTCTACAGTTACTGGATCTGCTTTGAGTGTGGCGCTCCTGTTTAAAAGAGTAACACTTTTTGAGTACGCAAGTAGCTGGGCCGCTGTCTCAAAACTCGCATTTCCACCACCGACAACAACAACATCTTTTCCATCAAAAAGTGGTCCATCACATGACGCACAATACGTCAGTCCTTTGTTGTCATATTTTTCTGCACCGGGAACTTCTAATTTTCTTCGCGTACTTCCTGATGCTATGAGAACTGTTTTTGTGTCATAAGTATTTTTATCTGTGGTCACTTTAAAATATTCGCCTTCGCGTGCAACATTTTTTACCCATTCTCCTTCACGAAGGGTTACAACATTTTCAGCATAAGCTAGAAGATGTTTTTTCAGGTCTTCCGCGAGCTGTTGACCTTGTATAGAAACTGTACCTATCCAGTTTTGAATATTTTCTGATACGACACTTTGGTTATTAAAATCAGCAGTAATAAAGACAGTTTTAAGTCTTTTTCGTGATGCGTATACACCAGCAGCAACACCAGCTGGACCTCCACCTATGATTACCAAATCGTACATTTTATTTTTATCGCCTATTTATTTTAGTTTTGAACGTCTTAGAAAAGCTGGCACCGCACCCCAATCGTCATCTTCATCGCCTACCACTTTTGCTTTTTCTTCTGTCACGATTTTTGCTGCAGGTGCAGTAAAAGTTTTACCTTTTACCGGGGCTACTTCTTCTTTTTCTTCTGTCTGAAATAGGGAAGATTTTTTATTAGCTGTTTCTGGAAAACCAGAAGCGATAACAGTAATTTTTATTTCGTTTTTCTTTAGTTTGTCGTCGTGCACAGTTCCAAAAATAATACGCGCATTTGGATCTGCAGACTCTGTAATAATTTTTGCCGCGTCTTGAATTTCAAACATAGTGAGATCGTCGCCACCAGCGATAGAAAAGAGAACGCCTTTTGCTCCGTGCATAGATATTTCTAGAAGCGGGGAATTGATAGCCATTTTTGCTGCTTCTTCTGCACGTCTTTCACCTGTCGCTGTGCCTATTCCCATAAGGGCTGGACCAGCATTTTCCATGATTGCTTTAATATCGGCAAAGTCTATATTGATTATTCCAGGTGTTGTAATAAGGTCAGAAATGCCCTCTACAGCTTGTTTTAGCACGTCATCACATATTGAGAAAGCATTTTTTGCAGTAGTCGTTTTGTCTACACTATTGAGCAAGCGGTCGTTTGGAATGACGATAATAGCATCTACTGATTTTTTCAGCTCTTCTAAACCTTGCTCTGCGAGTCGCATTCTTTGTTGACCTTCAAAAAAGAAAGGCTTTGTCGCCACGCCCACAGTGAGTGCACCGAGTTCTTTTGCTATTTGAGCGATGCGTGGTGCTGCTCCAGTAAAAGTACCTCCTCCCATTCCACCTGCAATGAAAACCATATCAGCACCTTTGAGTGCTTCTTGAATTTCTTCCTGAGTTTCTTCTACTGCACGTCGCCCGAGTTCTGGATTCATTCCTGTGCCAAGCCCGCGAGTAAGATTTTTTCCAATATGAATTTTCTTTTTTGCAAGAGTGCTGTGTAAATCCTGTGCGTCAGTATTCACAGCAATAAATTCAACACCTTTTACTTTGGTGTTTATCATGTGATTGATTGCGTTTTTTCCAGACCCTCCTACTCCAAGGACTTTAATTCTAGCAAATGCTTCTACTTCCGGTTTGATTTGTGGCATAAATATAATTTGTTTTTACCATCATAACAGATAGATAAAAAAAGAAAACATATTGACAATGTTGTGTTTAACTGCTCTATTTTTTAATAAAAAATTAAGGAAGGAACTGTGTAATGAACGCTCTTATCTTTCGCCAAATCTTTTTCCAAAACATACCAAGACCAAGTGTACCTGTGTCTTCCACTGTAAGTCCAAAAACACAAAGTCCAAATGCTACAGACCACGACGAATCTTTTATGTTTGATTTTCCGTCTTCACCTAAATAAATAGAAGCAATGCGAGATGGTAAACGAAGAGCGTGACGAGCAAGCTCATCTATACTACCCATTCCACCTCCAAGACTAAGTCCTCCGCCAGTAATCACGATACCAGCAGGAAGAAGTCCGTCACGTCCGATCTTTTTTAGATGTGCTTCAATAAGTTCAAAAATATCTTGAAGTCGTGCAGTAATTATTTCTTCAAGTTTTTTGCGCGGGTATGTTGTTGTGGTCACAGCGCCGAGCTTGATATGTTCTGCTTCGTCTAGCGCCACTTTTAGTCCGAGCGCAATGTCGTTTGTGATGTCGGTAGAACCCGTTGGAAATACTTCAAGAGAAACAGGAAGATTATTTTCATATACCACAATAGAAACTGTTTCTGCTCCAATGTTTGCAAGCACACACCCAGCCACTTTTTGTGTTTTGTTTAGGGTTACTAAACCTGCAGCAAAAGGGGAAGGCCACACATCTATTACTTCTACTCCCGCTTCTTCTATGGCTTGTATCAGATCATTTAAATGTTGTTCTAAGCATGTAACGCAGAGTGCTTTTAATTCAAGCTTCGTGCCTTTCATACCGAGAGGTCGGCCGAGAACTATTTTTCCGTCAAGCTTGTATTGTACTGGCACCACAATAATCATTTTCCTATTTAAAATAAGTGATGGCGGAATTTCTTTTTCGCAACTTTCTAAAACTTTTGCAAGATCAAGCTCTGTTATTTCGCTGTCGGCACGAGATATGACGACGTTGCCGATAGAAGTGATTCCAGAAAGTCCTATTCCTCCAACAGATAAAAATGCTCGCCGGATTTTTTGTCCAGAAGTTTTTTCTGCTTGAGCTATTGCTTGGCGAATACTTTTTACAACATCAGTGCCGTTTATAATGTATCCGTGACGTAAACCACGAGATTCAGAAATACCCGCACCGATTATTTTTGGTTCATCACCATTTATACCTTTTATCTGCTCTGCAACAGCCACCTTTACTTGGTAGGTTCCAATATCTATTCCAACTGCGATGTTGCGGGTCATATGGGGAAATTATAACATAAATTATAAAGGCAAAACCACAAAAAATGACCTTTGAACTGTGCACATAAAAGATAATAACCCAGCAAAACAAAAACATCCTTAAAAAGGGTACGGATTTTTTAAGCTTAAAAAATCCTGAAACGCTCGGCTCGACAGCCTCGCGACCCCCTTTTTAAGGATGTTTTTGTTTTGCTGAGCGTATTGTCTTTCTATTTAAATCTTAAAAGTTTTACGGATTTTTGCTTCAGCTTTTTCCATTGCGTCACCGTGATCAAAACCTTTTAAATGGCAGAGTCCGTGTATAAATAAAAAGCCAATATAATTTTGATATGTTCTGTCGTGTGCGACAGCTTTTGTTTTTGCTGAGTCGGGGTTTATAACAATTTCACCCTCTGTTTTTTCTAAAGAAAAGCTCAAGATATCGGTCGGCGAGTTTTTCCCGCGATGTTTTTTGTTGAGTTTTTGAGAAGTTTTTTTTGAAACAAAAACCAGACTGAGATTATATTTTTTCCCGAGAACCGCGTCCTTCATTTGCTTAAAAGGCAAGCGTGGAAGCTTGCCTTTTGTCTTGTTTACGATTGAAACCATTTTTTATTTTCTTATTTTCGTCCTCCCACTTTTTCCACCATTTTTCCCATTTTGATAAGCTCAGTGATTTTTTCTTTATTCTGAATAGATTTTAGAGCACGTTTCTTTTTTACGTATTTTGAAGGCTGTCTTTCTGTGTATCTTATAGAACGTACACGAGGAAGAATCCCAGACCCTTGGACACGACGTGTAAACCGCTTTATTAAGTTTATAGCGTTTTCGTTAGCATTTTTTTCTACTTCTATATTTACTGCCATAGTGGAGAAGATAATAGCATGTTACTTCAACTTCTGCAAATAGTGGGAAAGATCGGCTAGATTTATCGTGTCCTGTGCGCGAGTATCCATGTGGCGTATTACCACGGTATCTTCTAGGGCTTCTTTCTGTCCAACGATAATAAGATGTGAAAGTTTTAGATTTTCAGCGGTATTTAATTGATTTACAAACTTATCTTTTGTAAGAGAATGATATACGGGAATACGTGCTTTACGAAGGTTGTCTATAATGGTCAAACTTTTTAACCTTGCGCGGAAACCGAGCTGAATAAAATAAAATTTTGGGCGTTTTATTTTTTCTATCGTTATCTTGTAAACACTGTCTGGCACTTTTTTAAAACAAACTGTCGCGCTCATTATAGGAATGTCTTTTTTGAAGCCAATCTTTTTTGTAAAGTAATTGTGTCTGCAACCTGACGCGAGTAGTATATTTTCTTGTTCGGTATTTGAGCCAACATTTCCTCTTATTTCAAAAATTGTCTGCGAACAGTATGTTTTGTCACCTATTAAATTTTCATTTATTTTATAAGGAATTTTTAGAGTCTCTAAATATTCAAGTACCTCTTTGAAATGTTGAATGTCGTGTTCGGAAAGAAAACTCATTGGTTTTGGTGCACGCTCACGAAGCTCTTTACATCTTTCGTCAGTGCATCGCAAAAGTTCTAGTACATCTTTTTTTAAAAGTGGTTTCAAGTCATCAGGGAAATCAGCGAGGTTTTTTCTAACATACGAGCTCAACTCTCGCTCAAAACGCGCGATGGAATCTTTGTCACCTGAAGTATTTATTTCTACAATCATCCCATCAAATTTTTGCTCTGAAAGTATTGCAAAAAGAGTTTTTATGACGAGTGCTTCAGCGACACTATTTCCCGTACCAATAATATCTAGCCCGCATTGATACAGATGACTTTTCTTTTTTTCACCAAGTCTCTGGAGCGGTTTTTTATAGTAGAGCATCAAAGGATGAGGAAGGGCGTGCATGTTGTGTTCTGTGTATGTACGTAAAATAGCGATTTTCTCTTCTGGTTCTGGAATAATGTAGTCTTCGTCTCGTAAATTTTTTAAATCACCGTTTCTAAACACGGAAGCTTTTGAAATATCTTCTTTCATTATTTTTGGAGTTCTGATTGGTAGGAAACCAAAAAACGAAGCGATTTCAGCTATTTTATCTAGCTCGCGAAGTGCATACGCTGAGTCGTTTATTTTTTTATATTTTTCTGGGACTGGTAGGACTTTGTGTAACATTTGGGTTTTTTATTTTGGCCAATTTTGACTAATTTTTATTCATGTGCGTTTCCAGGGAAAAAACTAATTCTACTCAAAGGCAAAAGGCGTACGATAGGTCTGCCCATAATAAGACTCATTTTTACAGGTCCCCAAATTCTAGAGTCCGAGCTTCCGTTTCTGTTGTCACCCATCACAAAGTACTCATCATTACCAAGTGTCATAGAAAAGTTGTCTGTCTTTTCATTTTTTACGGAAACGTATTTTTCGTGGAGCAGAATTCCTTTTGGATTTTCTACATTTTTTATAGTTACTTGCGTTCCGTGCATTTCCACAGTCTCTCCAGGCAGACCAATAATGCGTTTAATAAAAAACTTTGTCTTGTCATTGGGGTATCTAAAGACGATTACAGATTCACGTTTTGGTGCTTCAAAATGATAGCTGAGCTGGTCTACAATGAGGTATTCTCCAGTCTCAAAAGTGGGGTCCATTGATGCACCGCTCACTACAAACGGTTGTGCTATATAAAGTCTAAGTGGAACAACAATAACACTAGCGATTATGGCAAATTTTAAAATTTCCATAAAAAAACTGACACCTTTTTTGCTTTGTGGTTGTTCTACTGCTTTGTTTGTGGAGAGATTTTCATTCATACTGCGGAAATTATATTCCAAACCATTCTGTCGCACAAGAGATTTTTGTGTTGTGGTTATGTTACAATGCTTTTGTACGCATTTTTATTTATAATTTCTTTATAGAAAACACATGTATATTGTAGTAGGGCTGGGAAACCCGGGAGAAGAATATAATGACACTCGCCACAACACGGGGAGAATAATACTTTCGGCAGTCGCACGTGCACTTGATTTTTCGGAGTGGGTAGCCGACAAAAAAATGCGTGCTTTGGTTGCGGACGGAAAAATCGGAAAAGAAAAAATACGTTTTGTGTTGCCCGAAACTTTTATGAACAAGTCTGGGCAGAGTGTTTTACCTTTAATTACCAATCCAAAAAAAGCAGAACAACTCGTCGTGATTTACGATGATTTGGATTTGCCTGTCGGGCGTTTTAAAATTTCTTTTAATAGAAGCTCTGGTGGACATAAAGGTGTTGAGTCTATTATTCGCGCGGTAAAGACAGAAGCTTTTGTGCGTATCCGCGTTGGAATTTCTCCAAAAACCCCGACCGGTAAAATGAAAAAACCAACAGGCGACGCGATAGTCGGTGATTTTATTTTAGGAAAATTTAAAGACGCAGAAATGGCGGAAATAAAAAAAGTGGCGAAACGTGTAGGCGAGGCGATAGCGATGATTGTTTCTGGTGGAGCGTCTGCAAAAGGCACACGTATCGCTCGCGAAAAAGCCATGGGGGAGTTTAATGGAGTATAATAATTTAATTTAAAATAAATAAATAAAAAATGGCAAAATATTTAGTCACTGGAGGAGCAGGTTTTATTGGTTCAAACATAGTAAAAAAACTTGTAGAAAAAGGTGAAACTGTGCGAGTGCTTGATGATTTTTCTACTGGGAAGAGAGAAAACCTTGCGCCATTTTTGAGCAAAATAGAAATTTTTGAAGGAGATTTCAGTGATTTAGAAGTCGCGAAAAAAGCTGTGGAAGGCGTAGAATATGTACTTCATCAAGGGGCTATTCCTTCAGTGCCACGTTCTATAGATGACCCAATAGGGACAAACAATGCAAATATTCTCGGTACGCTCAACATGCTCATAGCTTCAAAAGACGCAGGCGTAAAAAGATTTGTCTACGCTGATTCATCTTCTGCTTACGGAGATTCGCCTGTGATGCCAAAAGAAGAGTCTATGCAAGTCGCACCAAAATCTCCATACGCAATACAAAAACTCGCAAGCGAGCTGTATTGTCAAAACTTCTTTATACTTTTTGGACTTGAAACTGTGTGTTTGCGATATTTTAATGTTTTCGGGCCAAATCAAGATCCAGAGTCTGTATATTCTGCGGTTATTCCTTTGTTTATTAAAAAAATGTTGCTCGGCGAGGCACCAACAATTTTTGGAGACGGAAAAACTTCCCGTGATTTTACTTTTGTAGACAATAACGTGGACGCATGTCTGCGAGCATGTACTGCTCCAAAAGAATGCGCGGGAGAAGTAATAAACGTAGCTTGTGGTGTTGCAGTTTCTTTAAATCAGCTCGTAGAAAAAATAAATAAAGTTTTAGGCACAAACATTACTGCTATTTATGAACCAGAAAGAAAAGGAGATGTGGTGCACTCTTTAGGAGATATTTCAAAAGCAAAAAAACTTTTGGGCTATGAGACAATTATTGGTTTTGATGAAGGTTTAAAAAAGACGATTGATTTTTATCGAGGGAAATAAAAATTTACAAGTAGTTTTAAATATAAAATTATGAAAATCAATACAATAATTATTACATTCGTTATTTTATTATTGGGTATTTTTGTGGGTTATCAAATCAGTGAAAGTAAACCACAAAAACTAAAAGCGATTGAGAATAATAGTGGTGCTCACATGATGCCAGATGGTCAGATGATGGGAGGAAATGGGAACATAGACATGGACGACATGATGAATGTAATGAATGCGGAACTAAAAGGAAAAACAGGCGACACTTTTGATCAAGCGTTTATTTCTGGAATGATTGTCCACCATCAAGGTGCGGTAGAAATGGCACAGCTCGCTCTCGTAAATGCAAAGCATCAGGAAATAAAAAATCTCGCTCGCGAAATAATATTAGCTCAAAATAAAGAGATAGCTGATATGAAAATGTGGCAGAAGGGTTGGTATAACAAGTAAAAAATAAAAAAAAAAAG
>CALRHW010000019.1 GCA_943359555.1 Parcubacteria group bacterium
GGCAAACAAGCGCGACTTATGTCGCAGGCTTTGCGGAAGTTGACGGCAATCGTTGCGAAAAGTAAAACTATCGTCATTTTTATCAATCAAATCCGCATGCAAATCGGTGTAATGTTTGGTAATCCAGAGACAACTCCCGGAGGAAAGGCGTTGAAGTTTTATACATCTGTGCGTATAGATATAAGGCGTATAGCGCAGATAAAAAAAGGTGAAGAAGTGATGGGTTCTAGAATCCGCGCGAAGGTTATAAAAAATAAAGTGGCGGCGCCTTTTAGGCAGACAGAGTTTGATTTAATGTATAACGAAGGTATATCTCGCGAAGGTGAAATAATCGCTCTGGGAGAAAAACATGGACTTATATCAAAAGTGGGTGGCGGAAGCTATTCTTACGGCGAAATGAAGCTCGGTCGTGGATATGACGCGACACGGCAATTTCTGAAAGAAAATTCAAAAGTCGCTGATGAAATTTTGAAAGAAATAAAGAAAAAATTGGAGAGCCAGGAATAAAAAATAGAAAGTGCTAAAAAGGGGGTCGCGAGGCTGTCGAGCCGAGCGTTTCAGGATTTTTTAAGCTTCAAAAAATCCGTACCATTTTTAGTACTTTTTGTTTTTTATTCTTGGTTCTCAAGTAGACTTTTACTCTTCCCTTTGTTAGACTCGTTTGTATTATGTTGGAATACAATGAAATCGTAGAAAGAAAATATGTCGTGCTAGATGGCGAGCCATACGAAGTACTCACTTCGCACGTTTTTAGAAAACAACAACGAAAACCTGTAAACGCGGTCAAGCTCAAAAATCTCATTACAGGAAAAGTGGCGGAGCGTTCATTTCATGTATCCGAAAAAGTAGAGGAAGCCGACATTTCTACAAAAGAAATAAAATATCTTTACACAAATAAAGATGTTTTTTGGTTTTGTGAGGCGGGTGACCCTAGCAAGCGTTTTGAAATAGAGGAAAAAATCCTCGGCAACGGAAGTCAGTTTTTGAAGCCAAATTCACTCGTTCCTGCACTCATTTTTGACGAAAAGATAATAGGTGTCAAAGTGCCGATAAAGATTGATTTAAAGGTCACGGAGGCGTTTCCTGCGGTAAAGGGCGACACTGCCAAGGGTGGCAACAAACAGGTACAAGTAGAGACTGGCGCATATGTGACGGTGCCGATGTTTGTAAAAGAAGGCGATGTAATCCGCGTGAATACTGAGAGTGGTGAGTATACGGACAGGGTGAACTAGGAAAGGCAGCAACTAATAAGGCTTAAGGATACCTAATGATCAACTATTTTCGGCTTATTTTTCAAGTTTCCGATTCTGTCGGACATTTAATCCTAATAACTCTTTGCAACAAAAAACCGCCTTCGGGCGGTTTTTTGTTAGCGCTTTGTCCAATCTCTCCATATTTTTTTAGGGATTGTTGATTGACGTATCATCGTTTCAAGCGTTCGTATGGGAAATGACTTGGCACTGTGCACATTGATTTCTACTACTGCATTCAATTCTCTATTAATCCACGCCTCGTGAGAACCTTTACGAAACTCAAGAAATGTAAACCCGTTTTCTTTTAGAAATTCGCAAACATCTTTATAACACCAGTTATCAAGACCGTGCGCCATATTTTATTATGCGAATTGTACACTTAATAGTGGTGAGCGGTGATACGGAGATCTTATCAAACTCGTGTTATTTACTGATTGCACAGGTTTCTCAATTTCTTTTGCTGCGGCAAAATATTTTTTCCAATATTCTTCTGGCGCATATCTGTTTAATAATTGATCCGAAAGTTTTTCTCTAATTACTGTATCAAGGTGGAGATGTGCGGCTTCTTTAATACTATTCATTAATTCTGTTGGATTTTTACCTTCTTCAACTATGTCAAAAGTTAAACAAACACCAATGTATTTATTTTCTTCCTTGTAGACGAGAAACTCAATTACTCCTTTCTCTTTAGTATTTTTTTGACGTTGAATATTCATAGATTTCTATTGTACCATCTTTTTTAGCCAAATCTAAAAATAAAACTTATCTAGAAACAAACGGTAACAACCCTATAAACCTCGCACGCTTCACCGCAGTCGCTAGCTGGCGCTGGTATTTTGAGCTGACTCCTGTTTTCTTTTTTGCCATGATTCGGCCGTGAGGATTGAGGAACTTCTTAAGAATATCCACATCTTTATAGTCGATATACTTTATATTATTTTGAGTGAAAAAACATTGTTTCTGCATAAATTTATTTTAGATTAAAATGGTATGTCATCTGGATTTATCTCTTCAGATGGATACTCTATAGTATCTAGTGCCTCTTTGGCAATAGGTGCGTCTTCCCCACCTTTTGCGCCCGACGCACCACTTGCACCGCTAGTCGCGCCCGCTCCGGCACCTGCGCCAGCACTACCAGCACTTCGTGGCCCAAACTGCACTCTGTCCGCCACTATTTCTGTGCGGTATTTTTTTACTCCGTCCTGACCATCCCAAGAGCGAGTTTGCATTCGTCCTTCCACAAGCACAGAGCTTCCCTTTTTTAAATATTGTCCCACTGTCTCTGCTTGTCTTCCAAACACTACGACGTTGTGAAAATCCACACTCTCTTGCTTTGCACCATTTTTATCTTTCCAAACACGATTTGTCGCAACACTAAAAGTAGATACTTGAATACCTGATGGTAAAGCTTTTACTTCAGGGTCGCGAGTAAGATTACCTATAACTAATGCTTTGTTTAAATACATAATTTTTTTAATTTATCACAAGAGCTTCAATGCTTTTATCCATTTCTTCTTCGTCGGCTTTGGTTTTTTCTACGAGTTTTTCACCAGATGCTGCGACTGCTTCGTCGGCAACACCTTCAGTTGTGCCTTCAGCAGACTTTCCACCCTCTGTTTTTTGAGCTTCTCTTTCACTTACTTTTGAAGCCATAAGAGTGCTTTCTTTTACGGTTTTGATAAATAGCGCACGAAGAACTTCGTCTTGTGTTTCAATACTTTTTTTAATAGATGCAACTTCATCAGAAGCAATTTCAAACTTTATCCAAGCAAAATACGCGTGATCAAAACTGTGGTTTTTTGTGTCTATCACTTTTGACATAGAGTAAGCAAGCGCTCGCATTTTTGGAGCTTCTTCTGCAATGATAGAGCTACCCTTTTCTACGATAAATGCGTGGAGCTTGGCTACGATAGCACCAAGCTTTTCTTCTGCGATAGTAGGCAAAAGTAAATATCCCACTTCATAAATAGTGTGAGATTCTTTGCTTGTTTTTTCTAAAACTGTTTCTGTGGACATGTAGCGATTAGGTTATCACAAGTGCCTTGTTATTGCAACATAATACTGGTCAAGGAATTATAAAGAAAGGTTAAAGTTTAAACACCCGAAAAGCGTTTGAAACTAGGGCTTTTTTGACAGTTTCTAGGTCTTCACCTTTTATTTCAGCAATTCTTTTGACGACGACTTCCACATAAGACGGCTCGTTTCTTTTACCTCTATACGGCACAGGTGTAATGTATGGGCAATCCGTCTCCGACATAATCATATCTAGTGGAATGTTTTTTATAACTTCATCATAATCATGTGTAAAAGTAATAACTCCAGTAAATGAAATAGTAAAACCGAGCGAGAGAAACATTTTTGCTTCATCTGTCGTGCCTGCGAAAAAATGCACGTTACCTTTTACTTCTGGATACTCTTTCAAAATATCGTAAGCGTCTTTGTATGCGCTCGCACTTTTTGACACATCTGCACTTTTTTGCGGTGCACTTTTGCTTGTCGGTGCGTTCCTTATGTGAAGCATCAGAGGTTTGCCAAGTTCTTTTGCAAGATTAATTTGTGCGATAAATGCTTCTTTTTGTATTTGTGCGGTCGCAGGATCAGCACGGAAATAATCCAAACCACATTCTCCTATTGCGACTACTTTCGGATCGCTTGCCAGTTTTTTATAAAAATCATAATCAAAGGTTTCCCCGTGAGAAGTAAATGCTTTTCCTTCATCGCCGAGCTCTTCTTTGTCGTGATAAGAGGCGCTGGTATGTATTGGGTGGAGACCAACGATAGCATAAACGCCTTCGCTATATTTTTGTGCGAGTTTTAGCGCCGAAGCCGATGTTTCTTTTTGTGTACCCACGTTTATTGTCCAAGTTTTCTGCTCTCTGGCACGCAAAATCACTTCCTCGCGGTCAGACGCGAAAGCTTCAAAATTGAGATGAGCGTGAATATCTATAAATTCTGGCGGAGTATTTTCAAGCATTTTGTTTGACACTAATCCTTGCGGGCAAAAAGTGGCGTAGACGGCATTTTGTTTTGAGCGATTGCCGAGCGTATTTTTTCTGCAGTTTGTGGAATAATTATATCAAGCATTCCTGCGATATTGTGTAAACTCACGACCATTTCTTTTATAAGCACGAGTGCTTTTTCTCTATCTGTTTTCACTAGTTTAAAAGGCTCGGACTGTTGAATAAAAGAATCTAAATCGGCAATATATTTCCATGCGACGTCTGTGGCTTTTTGGATTTCAAAAGCGTCTAAATAATCTTTAAATTCTTGAGGGATGGCGTTTTTGCTATTTTCGCCCGCGTAAACTGACGCAAAATCACCTACAACTACCGGCTCTGCAAGATGCATCTGTGCCATTTTCATAATTCTACTTGTGAGATTGCCGATACCATTTGCGAGATTTGCATTATAGCTTTCTTTAAATTTCTCCGCCGTAAAATCACTATCTTCAAAGGTGCTCACTTCCCTTGCAAGAAAATATCGCAAAGCGTCTGTGCCATATTCTGCCACTATTTCTTTTGGATTCACGACATTTCCGAGTGATTTTGACATCTTTTGTCCTGCACTCGTAAGAAAACCATGAATGATTATTTTTTCTGAAGGAGCTAAACCGACAGCCATAAGCATCGCTTGCCACATCGCAGACTGTTGTCGCAAATTATCTTTTCCAGCAAACTGAATGACAGGCCAGTACCGCTGAAACTTTTCCATATCACTCGGCCAACCAATAGCAGAAATATAATTTACCAAAGCATCAAACCACACATACATTACTTGTGTGTCATCGCCGGGCACGCTTATGCCCCAAGGCATTTTCGTTCGCAAGCGCGAAATACTAAAATCTTTTAGCCCACTTTCCACAAATGCTTTTATTTCATTAAATCGCGACGCAGGAATTACAAAATCTGGACGCTCGCTATAAAGTGCCAAAAGTTTTTCCTGAAACGCACTAAATTTGAAAAAATAATTTTCTTCTTCAATAAGCTCAATCGCAAGACTCGGATGAAAAACGCACTTCCCGTCTACCAGCTCGGAGTCTGTTTTCTCAAGCTCACAGCCAACACAATATTTTACGCTGTAATTTTTCTTGTAAATATATCCAGCATCAAAACATTTTTTCCAAAAAGCTTGAGCAGATTTTTTGTGCGATTCATCGGTCGTGCGGATAAAATTTATGCCCTCCGACAACCCAAGCTCGCCTATCAAATCACGAAATTTTTGGGAATATTCGTCCACGTATCCTTGCGTATCTTTCCCCTGCTCTTGTGCTTTTGTATGCACTTTTATTCCGTGCTCATCTGTACCCGTATTAAAAAACACATCAAAACCTAGCGACTTTTTGTATCGCGCAATAATGTCGGCATGCACTATTTCAAGCGCAAAACCAATGTGCGGATCTGAATTTACATACGGAAGAGTCGTCGTAATGTATGCTGGTTTTTGAGACTTTCTCTCTGTCATGAATATTATTACTGTACTTTATCGCTGAGCTATCGTGGATTCAGAAGAAATCTTGTCCTGTTCAAGATCATTTATAAATTCCATAATAACAGCAGCGAGAGGAACAGACAAAAGCAAACCTAGAAAACCAGCAAGCTGTCCTCCAGCAACAAGAGCAATGATAACAATAATCGGAGAGACACCGACGACCTTTTTTACAACAAGCGGATAAATGAGTTGATTTTCAAACTGTTGAACGACGAGAAAGAAACCGAGGACAATAAGGCCGAGAGATAGACCGCCGTCCACAAAACCGATAAGCACTGCTGGTATCGCTGCGAGAATCGGACCAAAAAGCGGGATGAGCTCAAAAAGACCAGCGAGAACCGCTAAAAGTAATGCGTGCCTAATACCAAAAAGAGAAAGCCCTAGATAAACAATTACCGCAATAATAACAGCAAGTATGAGTTGCCCCTGCATCCAAAGACCTATCTTTACTTCTGCTCTTTTCCACAAACCCACCACATATTTTTCATATCTTCGTGAGCTTATTATTTTCAAAAATTTACCTACACCATCTTCTTGAGCAGAAAGATAAAAAGAAAGAACGATAATAAGACAAAAGTTGAGTAAACTACCAAACACAACACCGATAGTATTCCAAAAACCTGAAGCAAGTTTTGCAATAATTTTAGAGCCTTCGTTTGAAAAATTATCAAAAGTAAAGGTGCTAGATAGTTGTTTAAATATTGGTTCTGATTGAATAAAACTATTTTCTTGTATTGTCTGTGAGCCTTTGTCTATATATTGAGGAAGTGTGGTGATAAAACTAGAAGACTCATTTAAAAGTGGAATGACTAGAAAATAGAAAGCGCAGATAATAATAGCCGCCATACTAAAATATATGACGATAACAGAAGGCAATCGCGGCACTTTGCGCACCACAAACCATTTTGCAATTGGCTCTATAGATGAAGCTACTACTATAGCTGCAAGTAGTACAAGCACTAAATCCCGAAGCAAATAAATGATTACGAAAAGCAAAATAACAACAATCGTTTTTACAACGCTCGCTGTGCTTATGTGAAAGGTAATGTCTTCTCTGTCTTTTGGCATGGCTTTATCATAGCAAAAGACAACCAATTTTGCATTAAGTGTTTAAAGTAAGGGCGGAAGCAAGGTCTTCCCTGTCGCAATGTCCGATAAAAGCGGCATTTAGACTTTTATCTTTAAAAATTTCCCCAGCGAGACGCTTGATATCTTGTGCCGTAACTGCATTAATTTTTAAAGAGATATCCTCTGGAGTATTTATTTTATCCTGTAAAATATCTTGCATTCCAAAAAAACTAGCCACCGCATCTGACGTTTCTAAATCCAAATACAAACTTCCGAGCAAGTATTCTTTTGCTTTTTCAAGCTCGGGGGCAGGAACCTCTGTCGTGATAAATTTTTTAAACTCATCTAAAATAGCAGTGACAACTTCTTTAACTCTTTTTGTATCAACTCCAGTAGAAACAACGAGAAGTCCGTGGTCAGTGTAATCATCTATAGAAGCACGCGCATAATATCCCACGCCCATTTCATCACGGAGTTTTTGAAATAGACGTCCACTCATTCCACCACCAAGCACAGCACAGAGCACGCGAAGTATCGGCTGATCTGGGTGATTTACACCAAAAGTACGCACGCCGAGCACAAGGTGCACTTGGTCTGTTTTTTTATCTACCACCGAAAGCTGTGGTTTTTCCTGTTTTTCTTTTACCGCAACTTTCTGGTGTTTTTCATTATCCTCAATCTTAAATAAGTCTGCGATGTTTTTTGAAACCTCATCTTCTTCAATATCGCCCGCCACAATAACAGTCGTGCCCTTTGCCACATAATGCTTTGCACGGTATTTTATAAAATCATCGCGTGTCATTTTTGAAACGATTTCCTTTGTACCAGCAATATTCCAACCCGCTGGTTGATCGCCGTAAACGAGCTCATTGAAAACATCCCAAACGTGACGTTGCGGTGTATCTTCATACATATTTATTTCTTCAATGATTACTCCTTTTTCTTTTTGAATTTCTTTTTCGTCAAAAATCGGATTCAGATACATATCTGAAATAACATCTAAAATTTTTGTTAAATGTTTGGAGTGAGATTTTACATAATAACCAGTATATTCTTGCGAGGTGAAAGCGTTGTATTGTGCGCCGATACTATCTAGCTCGCGACTTATGTCTATCGCGTGCGGACGGCGTAGAGTGCCCTTAAAACACATGTGCTCCAGAAAATGCGACAGTCCGCTTATATCTTTTGTTTCGTATTTTGAGCCAGCTTGCGCAAGGACAAGGACAGTCACTGCTGGGTTGCCTTTCATTGGCACAGTAATAATGCGTAAACCGTTTGGAAGAATTGTTTTTTTGAATGTCATTTTTTTATTTTTAAATTTTCGCGGGCGATTAAATTATCTTCTTTACGATGTCGCTGACGACCACTCTTTCTTGCTCGCCTGTGTCTCTATTTCTTATCGTCACAGCATTATCTTCTAGTGTATCAAAATCTATCGTGACGCAGTACGGCGTGCCGATTTCGTCTTGTCTGCGATATCTTTTTCCGATATTGCCGTTGTCGTCAAAAACCACTGCGCCAAAAGTCGCCTTGAGCTCGGCAAAAATCTCGCGGGCTTTTTCTACAAGTTCTGGTTTGTTTTTAAGTAAAGGAAAAACGGCGATTTTCACTGGTGCAATATTCGGCGGAAATTTTAAATAAGTGCGCGGTTCTCCTCCAAGCTCATCTTCGGTATAGGCTTCACATAATACAGCTAGAAAAGTTCTATCTACTCCAAAAGACGGCTCTATTACGTGTGGGGTAAAACGCGTTTTTGTTTCTTCTTCAAAATATGATAAATCCGCGTCACTTTCTGAGCTGTGCTTTGATAAATCAAAATCTGTACGATAAGCCAGACCATAAAGCTCTTTTTTACCAAATGGAAATTCATATTCAAAATCAATAGTTCGTTTTGAATAATGAGCTCTGTCCACAGGAGCGATTTCAAGCTCACTTACATTTCCGCCGTTAAGACCGATGAGCTTTAGCCACTCATGCACCGCCTTTCGCCAATATTCAAACTGCTCTTCCCAGTCTTTTTCGTGAATAAAATATTCTATCTCCATTTGTTCAAACTCTCGTGTACGAAACACAAAATCACGCGGGGCTATCTCGTTTCTAAATGCTTTTCCGATCTGTGCTATACCAAAAGGTAGTTTTGGATGAAAAGAATCAAGCACGTTTTTGAAATTAACAAAAATACCTTGCGCAGTTTCTGGACGAAGATATGACACAGAAGTATCATCTTCTGTCGCACCGACGTGAGTTTTAAACATCATATTAAATTGTCTTTCTGTGCCTAGCTCGCCTTCACACTCAGGACATTTTTTTTTGTCTTCTAAATGATCTGCGCGAAATCGGCGTTTACATTTTTTACATTCTACTAGAGGATCAGAAAAACCGCCTATGTGTCCACTTGCTTCCCACACTTTAGGATTCATCAAGAGCGCGGCATCTACGCCATATATATCTGTTCTATTTTCCACAAACATTTTCCACCACAAATTTTTTATATTGTTTTTTAGCGTAACGCCAAGTGGTCCATAATCAAAAGAGCCTGCCATACCGCCATATATTTCTGAACCTTGGAATACAAAACCCCGCCTCTTGCAGAGCGATACTAC
>CALRHW010000020.1 GCA_943359555.1 Parcubacteria group bacterium
TTGTGCAGTCCTTCCTCCGCAAGGTACTGACACCAATTGTTGTTGGTTGGATTGACCAAGATTGGATCCACAAACATCCCACTGAAAAAAGTGTTTGTGTAGATATGAGTTTCTCCAGTTTCTTGGTTTACTTCGTAAGACGTACTTGACGATATACTTGTGACCACTGCGTTATTTGCGGTCGCCCACCCCCAAGCCTGATTTCCTTCAAACGAGTACCCTGATCCTTGATTGAAATCTGCTCGGGCTTGCGTAGCAAGTCCCACGATACTCATCATAACAACAAACACGACGAAGAAAAAACCAGAAATGACTTTTTGCATAACACTCTCCTGTAAATGAACTCTCTTACCCCAGAATTGGGATAAAAATTAAGGCCAAGACGTTCTTGTCCATTAGTAACGATGTATTATACTCTGTATTTATTGTCAAGCACACATAATCTCACGCTAGTCCAGTCAAAAAACTTTTCATTTAAACGTCTTGCAATACACGACTGGTTTTCATATTATAGACCAATATACAGCTACTTATGACCAGTCTAAAAACAGCACAAATAGAGGTCGCAAAAGAAAACCCAAATTTGCCAATGCAACTTAAATTTGAGGTGTCTTTACCTGAGACAATCAAAAAGTTGCTCGCGGTAAAAGACCTCACTTTACCTACTGGAGCTGGCGAAGAGCGAAATATAATTGGCAAAGTGTACGACGAGGTAATTAAAAAACTTACCGAGCACAATTTTCCCAACATCACTGTCGTGCGTGGCGATGCAAATGTTTTGGCCAGCGAAAATTTTGACAGCCTACTTTTTACTCCAGGAAACCCCGGTCGGTCTTCTACTTACACTAGATACACAGACGAAGACCATGTTTTACAAACACACACATCCGCTCTAATTCCGCAAACATTTAAAAAAATCGCCACAGCTGGAGAAAAAATAGACCGCTCCACTTTTGTACTTCCGGGTTTGGCGTATCGTCGCGACGTGATAGATCCGCGTCATCTTGATGTGTTTCATCAGATAGACGTGTGGACTTTGCAGGAAAATGCGACGCATGGAAAAGTAAATCGCGAAAATTTACTTGCGCTTGCTCGCGCGGTTTTTGAAGCCGCTTGTCCCGATGCAAAAATGATTGTTTTAGAAGCAAAGCATCCATATACGATTGAGGGAATTGAAGTTTACGCAGGCGTAGACGGAAAAGAAATAGAAGTTTTTGAAGCAGGACTTGCTCACCCAGAAGTTTTGAGAAATTGTGGACTGGATCCAGAAAAATATTCTGGACTCGCACTTGGAATGGGAATTGAGCGACTCATAATGGCACGCAAAAATTTACCAGATATTCGACTGATTCGTTCTGTGGATCCGCGAGTCATAAAACAAATGACAAATATGGAAGCATTTAAAAATGTTTCCGACCAGCCAGCGATTTCGCGCGACATGTCTTATGTTGTCGGAAAAAATGATACAGAAGAAGATATTTGCGAAATGATACGAGAAGCTTTTGGAAATAAAAGTGATTTACTTGAAGAAGTAAAAATAATGGAGCGCACTTCTTTTGAAAAATTGCATCCGAAAGCCGTGGAAAAGCTCGGCGCAAGCGCAGGTCAAGACAATGTTTTGGTGCGAATTACTCTGCGACACCCAGATAAAACTCTGACTAAAGAAGAAGCGGCGGAACTTTATACAATGGCATATCCAAAACTTCATCAGGGAAGTACGGGGGGGTATGAGGTGAAGTGATAAAAAAATATGGAAAAATTTTCAGTAGAAAAAAGAATTAAAAGTTTTGGATATGCGTGGCGTGGAATTGGTATTTTTTTAAAAACTACACATAATGCATGGTTGCATGTTTTTATCTTTGTTGTCGTGGTGCTTGCAGGTTTTTATTTTAATATCACCCAAATAGAGTGGTTTGCAATTATCTTGTCAGCGAGTGCCGTTTTTGTCTCAGAGGCTTTTAATACCGCAATTGAAATTGATATAGACCTCACTTCTCCAGATTTCCATCCACGAGCCAAAGACACAAAAGATGTTGCTGCTGGAGCGGTACTCGTGTCTGCCATCACTGCTGTTGTTGTAGGTATAATTATTTTTTACCCTTACCTTAGCACTTTTTTAAAAATTTTTTTAATCTAGCAATTTTGTCTAAAATACAGTAATCTGAAACCTATGTCTAAAATTGGTTCTAAAGAAGATACAGTATTTCGCTTTGAAGAAGTGGGTTTTGACTATGGTCACAACAAGCCTATTTTAGATGAAGCAAATTGCAATGTTCGGCGTGGTTCAAAAATCACAATAATGGGACAAAATGGCGCTGGAAAAAGTACCATTTTTCAACTCATTACAAAAGAGCGTAAACCCTCATCTGGGAAAATTATTATTACAAACGGTATGACTATTGCGACTGCACACCAAGTGATTCCACGTGATGAAATGAATCTTACCGTTCGCGAGTTTTTTCTAAAATCTTTTAGTGACGCTGTGTCTCTAGGTCTGCGTAAAGACATAGGTAAAATTTATGACATTGATCCACAGATAGACGCTGTGCTTGAAGTGGTCAATCTACATGCTCCACATGATAAGGTAGTGAAAAATTTTTCTGGTGGACAGCTCGCGCGATTGCTTCTCGCAGAGGCACTCATTCAAGACCCAGATATTTTATTACTTGATGAACCGACTAATAATCTAGATAAAGCGGGCATAGAACATCTTACAGCTTTTCTTGTAGCGTATAAAAAAACTGTCATCGTCATTTCCCACGATGCTGATTTTCTAAACGCTTTTACTGATGGCGTGCTTTATCTCAACGTTTTTACAAAAAAACTTGAGCAATATGTCGGCGACTATTTTAATGTGTCAGAGCAGATTACAGCACGTGTAGAAAAAGAAAATCGCAAAAATGCACAACTCGCAAAAGAAATTCAAGCAAATAAAGACAAAGCCAACTTTTTTGCCAATAAAGGAGGACAGATGCGCCTTGTTGCACGGCGCATGCGTGACAAAGCCGAGGAGCTAGAAGATGAAATGGTGGATATTCGGCGTGAAGATAAAGTGATTCGTCCTTTTCATATTCCAAACCAGCCAGAAATTGTAGGCGATCTTATGAAAATTTTTTCTTTTTCCACGATAAATCCAAAGACACACAAAAAGCTCAAAAGAAAAACAAACATCGCTTTACGGCGCAATAAACATTTACTTTTGAAAGGCCCAAACGGAATCGGCAAAACAACACTGCTTGAAAATCTAGCAATAGGGTCAGAAGAAGACACTGTTATTTCAGAAGGTGTGCGTGTGGGATATTACCGTCAAGACTTTTCTACGCTTGATTTTAATCAGACTGTCCACGATTCACTTTTATCTGTGATGGATAAACACATAGAAGAAACAATGCGTTCTGTCGCGGCTGGATTTTTGATTACTGGCGATATGATTCGCACAAAAATAGGGGATTTGTCTGAGGGGCAAAAGGGACTCGTAGCTTTTGCTAGACTTGTTTTGCAAAAGCCGGGTTTGCTTATTTTAGATGAGCCCACAAATCATATAAACTTTCGTCATCTTCCAGTGATAGCAAAAGCTCTTGATAAATACGAAGGTGCAATGGTGCTTGTGAGTCACGTGCCTGATTTTGTAAAGCAGATACGGATTGATGAGGTGTTGGATTTGGAGAAATAATAAGCCTGAAAAAAAAATTAAAAAGGTGTCTCAAAAAACACGCGTAAATCGTTGCTACGATTTCTGCTCCGCTCGGCGCCGACGCGCCTGCGCGAGTCTTTTTTCAACACCTTTTTGATTTTGTTTTCAGGCTTTACTTTTTGTCGCAGAATCCGTACCCGCCACAAATCCCGTAGTCCAACACAACTGAAGGCTGTATCCACCAGACGGTCTATCAATATTTAAAATATCACCCACTAAATAAAGATTTGGAAAAAGTCGAGACTGCATTGTTTTAAAATCTACTTCGCTAAGTACAACGCCACCACTTGTTACGATAGCTTTTTCTAAACCAAGGAGTTTATCTACGTTTAGTCGTAAACCTTTGAGTAAATCTATGAGTTTTAAACGCTCTTCACGCGTCACACTATTGCAAGGAGTATCTTCGCCAATAAGAGAAAGCTCTACAAGTACGGTTGCCAAAGCAGACGGCACAAGTGAGCCGAGTGAGTTTCTAAATTTTTTATTTGTATTTTCTTTGAATATTTCTTGGAGTTTTTTGTTGAGTTGTCCGTGATCAAAATCAGGCAATAAATCAAGCGACACAGCTACCTCGCCGTATTTTAAAAGCTCGCCGATGTCGCGACTCATATTTAAAATTGTAGGTCCACTAAGTCCAACATGTGTAAAGAGAATCTTACCGCGACTCACCTCCTGTTTCTTATTGTTTTGGAATGTCGTGATTTTCGCATCTTTCAAACCCACCCCTGCTACGCGAGAAATCCATTTATCTTTTACTACTATAGGGACGAGAGAAGGTGTGGGTTCTACTATCGTGTGCCCAATTTTTTTTAGCCAAGCGTAGCCATCACCAGTAGAACCAGTTTCAGGGCGGGAAGTGCCACCAGTTGCTATTACTATGGAGCGACCCCGCACGACCTCGCCACTGTTTTTGCCACTTTTTATTTTTACGCCCACTAAAATCTCACTGACTTTTCCATTGCCAGATTTTTCCGTATTTTTATCTTTTGTGCTTTCTCTCACAATCTCTGTAACCGACGAATCAGAAAGCACCGTTACTCCTCCAGCTCGCATATATTCTACAAGTGTATTCCACACAGATTGCGCACTGTCGCTCACAGGAAAAACTCGTCCCTCGTTTTCCACTTTTGTCGGCATTTCGCGTAAATAAAAAAAGTTTAGAGTCTTTTCTACGTCCCATTGTGAAAAAGTAGAAAAAAGAAACTTTGCGTTATCTGTATATTTTTCTAAAAACTTTCGTACGTCCTGTTGTGCATTTGTAACATTGCATCTACCACCGCCAGTTATCAAAAGCTTCCGACCAAGAGTGTCATTTTTTTCAATCAAAAGCACTCTTGCTCCACACTCTGCTGCGCGTCCAGCCGTCATCATTCCCGCAGGTCCGCCACCGACCACTATCACATCCCAGATATTATTATCGTCAGGAATTTTTATTGTTTCCACCGATTTTACTTCAACTTTTTTCACTGTTTTTTAAAATCACCTTTTTATTTAAAACCCCAAACCTTTCATAAAAGTCGTGAGCTCTTCACCTTTCAGCTCGCGATAGGTACCTTTTGTCATTTTACCCAGCTCTATATTCATTATTCGTACACGTTCTATGTCTATCACTTCGTTGAAAAGTGCTACACACATTCGGCGGATTTGATGTTTTTTACCTTCGGTAATAATGATACGAAAAAGGTTGTCATTTAGTATTCGCACGCGACACGGCTTGGTCGTATAACTTTCGCCAGCATTTTCTTTACCACCACCACCTTCTATTCTTACTCCACCTTCCATTTTTTCTTTAAAATTGTTGCGTAGCTTCTCGCGAGTCTTTACAACATATTCTTTTTCGTGAACATAATCTGGATTTAAAAGCTTGTCTGTAATGCGTCCGTCGTTGGTCAAAATCAAAAGTCCGTGTGAATCTTTATCAAGTCGTCCGACAGGAAAAACACCTTTTAATTTTGTCGCGCTGAGCACATCTTGTTCACCACGTTGTGGAGAATGTGTGATGACTCCCGCAGGCTTGTTGTAAACATAATAAATATATTTTTTTACAAGTCCACCAAGTCGCACTTCCACGAGGTCTTCTTCTTTTACTTTATCACCAAGTACGGCGAGTCGTCCGTTTATGAAAACCTTCTTTTTTGACACGAGTTCATCGCCACCTTTTCGGGTAGCGTATTTACGGAGGGCGAGAAATTTGTTGATTCTCATTGGGAAATCGGGTTTTTTTGGCTCGTTTTGCACTACGGGTATATTTTGTCTTTTTGGCGCGCCACGTCTTGCATCACGTCTATTTACATTTTTCATAAAGGCACTATAACACATATTTTCCGCATTCGCTTGACTTTTCTAAGACTCTCGGCTATGCTATCCAAGTAAGACATTTCTACTAGAAGAACGTAAGAGTTATCTTTGTTCCATCATAGGGGATTCGAATCTTACGTATTATTCATAAGCCCATAAATTAGAATGGCAAAAAAGTTATATGTTGGTGGTATTTCATACAATACAACTGACCAAGGATTATCAGACGCGTTTGCAAAAGCAGGAGCAGTTGTTTCTGCAGCTATCATTACAGACAAAATGACAGGCCGATCAAAAGGTTTTGGTTTTGTTGAAATGAGTTCAGATGCAGAAGCTGATGCAGCTATTGAAATGTATAACGGTAAAGATCTAGACGGACGAAATCTTACTGTTAACGAAGCTCGACCAAAAGAAGAGCGACCAGCGCGTGGAAATTTTAGGTAATTTATTTTATCTGGAGCAATCACCAAGAGACCGCCTTCGGGCGGTTTTTTGTTGTTTAAATGGTGACGTTTGACAAAATAACCGTTTTGTTATATTCTTACGACATTATGAACCCAAAAGGCTCTACAAATAAAACACCAGCGAGAAGTGGCGGAGCGAGACCAGTGTCTCGTTTTAGTCATGCAAGTACTGGTTCTAGTGCTGGCACTGGAGGCTCTCGTCCTGCGCACGGCGGACACAGTCGTTTTTCTGGCGCTGGACGTTCTGCTGGACCTAGCCGTGGTGGCAGTTTTGGCGGAAGTCGTGGTCCTAGTCGAGCTGGAAGCTTCGGAGGAAACCGTGGCAATTTTGGTGGCTCTCGTAACGGTTCACGTGGCGGAAGTCGCGGTAGTGGTGGCGGAGGCAATCGCGGTCGCGCAGGAATGGGCGAGCGTATTGACGTTTCAAAATTTATAAACAAAACAGTTATTTCTGAAGAGATAGAAGTTTTTAAACCTGAGCACAATTTTACAGATTTTAATATCAGCGAACAGTTAAAGCGTGCGGTCATTATAAAAGGTTACAAAGATCCGACTCCTATTCAAGACCGAGCCATTCCACATATTCTAAAAGGTGCAGATCTTGTAGGTATTGCCAACACTGGCACAGGAAAAACCGCAGCTTTTCTTATTCCACTCATAAACAAAGTGCTTCTAAATCCACAAGAATCTGTGATGATTATTGTGCCGACTCGTGAACTTGCTATTCAGATTGACCAAGAGTTACAAGGTTTTACAAAAGGTATGAAAGTTTTTTCTGTGTGTTGCGTGGGTGGTGCACCTATTGGTCCACAAATCCGAGATTTAAAATTTCACAATCAATTTATCATTGGTACGCCGGGCCGATTAAAAGATCTTATTGATCGAAAAATGATCCGTCTTGCACAATTTAAATCTATCGTACTTGATGAAGCTGATCGCATGCTTGATATGGGATTTATTACCGATATGCGTTTTGTAATGGCGGGAATGCCTAAAGAAAGACAAACCCTTTTCTTTTCTGCGACTCTTTCACCAGAAATTGAAAAGCTTATTGGTGAATTTCTTAAAACTCCGGTGCGTATTTCCGTAAAAACTCGCGACACTTCAAAAAACGTGGAGCAAGACATCGTGCGTGTAGAGCGTGGAGGCAACAAGCTGGAAGTACTTCACAGTCTTTTGAATCAAGAAGGATTTAGTAAGGTGCTCATTTTTGGTCGCACAAAACACGGTGTAGAAAAACTTTCTGTAATGCTCGCTGGAAAAGGTTTCAAGGCGGAATCAATTCATGGTGATAAAAATCATTCAAAACGACAAAAAGCTTTGAACCTTTTTAAAGATAATCAAATAAAAATTCTTGTTGCGACAGACGTGGCTGCTCGCGGACTAGACATTTCTGATATTTCTCACGTAATCAACTATGATTTGCCTGCGACTTACGACGATTATGTACATCGCATTGGACGCACAGGACGTGGCACGAAAAAAGGAAAAGCTTTGACTTTTATTGAATAAATGAGGCGCGCGCCTGCGGGCGCGCCAAAAAGCCTAAAAATTTAAACTAAAACAATGCCCACCGCAACACCAAAAAAGAATATAAAACCAAACCTAAAAGTCATTTCAAAAAAGACTTTTCAAAGCGCTGGAAAATGGATTGAAAAACCACGTCTTTCTGAAATACTTATTTGTGTTTGTACTAATAAATATATTAAAACTCGCAAAGACCAGACTGTGTGTGTGAGGTGTATGATGCGGTAATATGCACAGTTTAAAGGGATAAAAAATCCAAAGCTTGCGGTGGTGGGTCCAGGATTATCGGTGCTTTTTGGAAAGAAACAGATCCTCAAGCAAAAATGGGTGATAAAATAAATTTTTACAAAAATCTAGCTCTTATTGGCGCGCTATTGATGATGGTTTAAATGTGTGGTAGTGTGTAGGGACGATGGTTATGTAAACTGCCTGTTCTTTAAAACAAAAAATTGCGTACAGCAAGAAAGGAAGGGGTGAATAATGACTGGAAAAATTATAGTTGAGCCACTTGGCTCACTCGCGCGATTGTCAAACTTTACACTGGTTCCAGTCATGAGGTGGGCGGCTGGAAAGGGCGCGTGGTCTGATGAGCCTCAGATGACACACTTTTGGAACAATCGGAGTCTTTCCACTCATGAAATAGAATGTCTTAATCCTGAGATGTTTTATAGTGGCGAACCAGACTTGACCGCGATAAAGCAGGGTTGGTGTCGATTCCATCTTCCAAGATATGGAGGATGGAAAGAGTTCTATGTACTTGCTCCTAACATTGAGAATTTTGATCAAGAGTTCTGGAGTGTAGGTTGGTTTGGAGAAAAGACAGCAGGAATATCTCGCGTTCCGATTTGCAAAGTAAATACGTTTTGTGGAGGGTGTCATTATATGACTCGAGTTTTGCGCTCACGAGAGCTAGTGGATTTTTTCGGAATATCTTCAACAGGTGAGCAGATACCCTTGAAAAAAATAGGGGAGGGAAGAATCGGTTGTCGTAGAGAATTTGGCAATATAGCTCTACGGTAAATTTTCTACCCGAGTTTTTTATTGAATTTTTAAGCTCCCCGTCGCAGACGGGGCGCTTTTCATTTACTGGTTATAAATAAAAATAGGCACTCTTGGTCGGAGTGTCTATTTTAATAAGTCACGATTCACGGATCTCTTGTGATAACATCGCTTGAAGTGGTTACTGTACTACCTCATAACTTTATTATTAATCGTGAGTCGCAACTTTTCGCCAAGTCGACCTACTGGCTATGAATAAAGTGTGGCATACGACCTATCAAATAGTTATAAAGATTTGATAAAGTTTTGGGGAAAATGGCGCGCGGGCGGTCGCCCGCGCGCAACCC
>CALRHW010000021.1 GCA_943359555.1 Parcubacteria group bacterium
GCCTTAAATTTCTCAGGTTATACTATAGCTAAACTCGGCGCAGGTTCTCCTGGTAGAGAATCTGATTTTTACGGCACACGTACCGAAAATGCTGTAAGAAGTTTTCAAAAACAGAACAATCTTGCACAGACTGGAGTAATGGACGCACTCACTGCCGAAGCATTACAAAAACAGGTCGCCCCCATTATTGAAGCGCATATCGCAGCAATATTGCAGGTCTATACAAACAGATCTGCTTCTGATCAAGTAAAAGAACCTCCTCCCATTCCACCAGACCCACTGATTTGTGAACGAGATTACACAAGATATCCTACTGGTCGCGGCACCTCCATTTGTGTCAAAAAAATAGAAACGAACGAGTTAAAAATCTGTTTTTGGGTCGCCTCCGCAGGGAAAAGAGTTTGTTACGAGATGACCATAAACTGTACCCCTGAAGGTATATGTACCTTAACACTTCCCGGTAGTTTATGGGTTTATCCTCATCTAAGATGCACCATAACACCTCTTCCTGACGGTGTGTATGACGTGTCATGTTATATTCGACCTGATAGCGGCGATGGTTCTGACGAGTGGAAACGTTTTTTCGAAGGAACTTATCGTTATGAGATATGTACACTTCCTCTCCCCCCTGGACAGATGGGTCCACCATTTACAGGAATGTGCCTTTGTGTTTCAACCACTTCACCAATTCCCGCTAATCCCTCTGATTCCCCTATGTGTCAGCATATACTACAGACCGACCCTTTTTTCCCAATGTTTCCAGGGTTTCCATCGTCTCAACTACAATTATCTGAATGAAATATACTTGGTCGTGGATTGTTGTGGATGGCACTCATAAGAGCTGATAAGAAAGAACGTATCGATATTTTGATAAAAGATGAAAAACAAGTCTATTTTATTGAACTTAAATATGAACAAGCGCAGATTGATTTCGAAATTGATGGAGAGAAATTTAAACTAAGTTCTCATACTGCACATGATATTGGCTGGTACGATTTCATTAAAGATATTAAACGTTTAGAACACTGTGTTGATGATACACCAGGAGCTGTTGGTTATGTTGTAATGCTTACGAATGATAATTTGTATTGGGATAAATCCACTCGTGGAGTTAATAGTGAAGCCTTCTTTATTCACGAAGGTCGCACACTTAAAAAAGATTTTAAAATGAAATGGCATTTAAAAACAGGAGAGGGGACCTCAAAAGGGAGAACGGACCCCCACATACTCAATAATGATTATCACATACATTGGCGACCGTACTCTGAGATTTCTGGACCGACCAAGAAAAATACATTTAAATATCTGCTCTTAAAAGTTTAAAACCCAATCTTCCCCTTAGGCTTCTCTTCTTCGGCTATGATTTGCTGAATCGTTTTGAAAATAAGTCTAAATTGCCCATCATATTTTTTCTCTAGTTGTTCTATTTTCTCCCGCAACTCTTTATGAGACGACAACATTTGTCGCAACCTTGTGAAAGTTCGCATGATTTGGATGTTTACTTGAATTGCGCGGTCGCTATTGAGAATACCAGAGAGCATTGCAATACCTTGCTCCGTAAAAGCGTAAGGAGAATACTTAATATTTTCACCCCTGTTCAAGGTCGCAATTTGCGACCTTGAAAGTATATCTATCTCTGCTTTATTTAATTTAAACATGAAATCATATGGAAACCTCTTTAAATTTCTTCTGACGGCCTCGTTTAACCTTTTTACAGATACTCCATAAAGCATTGCCAAATCTCTATCCAGCATAACTTTCTCCTTTCTAATCATATAAATCTTACTTCCTATGTTTTCACTGGGAATTACCCCAACTTCGGAAGAATCGTTATTTTTGTCCATAAGGTAACAAAAGCATACTCGGTATCAATTTTATCTAAAGAAAAGTTAAAGTTTTGCTGTCACAATTTGTGACAGCAAAACGTCATCTCACTTACCCCACGCTTTGCTTGACTATTGCACACCGTTTGCTAATATGAGCGTTATCGCTTTTTGCGTCGTTTTTGTTTAGTTTTTTGCGCAAGCTCGTGCGATTGGTAGTGCGATTTGTGCGCCCGTGCTCTCGTGCGATTTTTTATTAAAAATTAATTATAAATATTATGGCAGAATTTGATCGATCAAAACCCCATGTAAACGTAGGTACTATCGGACACGTTGATCATGGAAAGACAACACTCACCGCAGCTATTCTTTCAGTGCTTGCACGACAAGGAAATGGTTACAGTGCAAAAGTAGTGGGAATAGACGGCATTGATAAAGCTCCTGAAGAAAAGGCGCGTGGAATTACTATTGCGCTTTCTCACAACGAATACGAAACTCCTACTCGTCATTACGCTCACATTGATGCTCCAGGACATGCCGACTACATCAAAAATATGATTACTGGTGCCGCTCAAATGGACGGTGCTATTATCGTAGTTGCTGCGACAGACGGCGTAATGCCACAAACTCGTGAGCACGTTCTCCTAGCTCATCAAATCGGTGTGCCAAAAATCGTTGTTTTCCTAAACAAATGCGATATGGTGCCTGATAAAGAACTCATTGACCTTGTGGAAGAAGAAGTGCGTGAGCTCCTTACAAAAAACGGTTATGACGGCGCAAATGTTCCTATTGTTCGTGGTTCTGGTTTAAAAGCTCTTGAATCAAAAGACAACGAAGACCCTTACGCAAAAGGAATCCTTGAACTCGCAAATGTTTTGGATACTTATATCCCAATCCCAGAACGAAATCTAGAAAAACCTTTCCTTATGCCAGTGGAAGACATTTTCTCTATTGAAGGTCGTGGAACAGTGGTTACTGGAAGAATTGAAAGAGGACGAATCAAAGTGGGTGACGAAGTTGAAGTTATCGGTTTAAAAGCTGCCGCAAAAACAGTTGTGACTGGTATTGAAATGTTCAACAAATCTCTACAAGAAGGTATGGCTGGAGATAATGCTGGTATCCTAGTGCGAGGACTTAAAAAAGAAGATATTTCTAGAGGACAAGTGCTTGCAAAGCCGGGATCAGTGACTCCGCAATCAGAATTTGAAGCAGAGGTTTACATTCTAAAGAAAGAAGAAGGTGGACGACACACACCATTTTTCTCTGGATACAAGCCACAGTTTTACATCCGAACAACAGACGTTACAGGAGATGTGACTCTAAAAGAGGGAGTAGAAATGGTTATGCCTGGAGATACAGTAACTTTCAAAGTAAAACTTGTTGCGCCTATCGCTCTTGAAGAAAAACAAAACTTTGCTATTAGAGAAGGAGGTAAGACTGTTGGTGCAGGAGTTGTTACAAAAATAGTTGCGTAATCTCGCAAAAATCTAGCACATTAAAAAAGTAAAATGGCCAAAGCATCAGCAACAAAAAAAGCTCCGAAAGTAAAGAAAGTAAAAGCTGAAAAAGGAGATGTAGTACAAAAGCTACGTATTCGTGTTCAAGCTTATGAATACAAAGTGCTAGATCTTTCTGTAAAACAGATCATTGATACTGCTATTAGATATGATGCAAAAGTACTAGGTCCTATTCCTCTTCCGACTGAAATAAAAAAATACACTGTCAATCGCGCGGCTTTCGTTTACAAAAATTCTCGTGAGCAGTTTGAAATGAGAATTCACAAAAGACTCATTGATATTTTAAACCCAAGTCCAAAGATTATTGAATCTTTAACCAACTTGAGTTTACCTTCAGGAGTAAACATTGACGTAAAGATTATGTAATGTAATATGGGGCTTCAATAGGCAGGTGAAAGCCTGCCTTGAGCCTTAATATATATGAAATTCATTCTCGGCAAAAAAGTAAATATGTCACAAATCTTCAACGCTAAAGGCGAGGTTGTTCCTGTGACTGTGCTTGATGCTGGACCAGTGGTGGTCACTCAGATAAAAGATGCTCAAAAAGACGGCTACAAGGCTGTGCAGGTTGGCTTTGGTGCTCGGAAAGAAAAGAACATAAACAAAGCTCAAAAAGGCCACTTCAAGACTCTAGGCAATTTTGCTCACGTAAAAGAATTTCGCACAAAAACAGAAGACATCACTCTAAAAGTCGGCGACAAAATTGACGCGAGCACTTTTTCTATCGGCGACAAAATCGTGGTCTCTTCTATTTCAAAAGGAAAAGGTTTTCAAGGTGTTGTAAAGCGTCACGGTTTTGCGGGAGGACCACGAAGTCACGGACAAAAACATTCTGAAAGAGAGCCGGGATCTATTGGAGGTGGTCTGCGAAACAAAGTGCCAAAAAATATGCGTATGGCCGGAAGAATGGGAAGTGATCGTATTACTTCAAAAAATGTGCAAATCATTGACATTGATGTTACAAACAATCAAATCCTTATTGGCGGAGCGATTGCTGGAAAAAGAGGCACGCTTGTAGAAGTGAGAGGAATGTAAAAACGGCGCGCGAGTGTAACTCGCGCGCACCCCACAAAAAATTTATTTAAATTAAAATGGAATCAAAAGTATACAATCAAAAAGGCAAAGAAACAGGAAGCATAAAACTTCCGGAGAAGCTTTTTGGTTTGAAATGGAATTCTGACCTCGTACATCAGGTTGTGACTTCAATGCGTTCTTCAGCTCGTAGCGCTATCGCACACACAAAAATGCGAGGTGATGTGCGTGGAGGAGGAAAAAAGCCTTGGCAACAAAAAGGTACAGGTCAGGCACGACACGGCTCTATTCGTTCACCACTTTGGGTTGGTGGAGGTGTCACTCATGGTCCTAGAAGCGACAAAAACTTTGACCGAAAGGTAAATAAAAAGATGAAAAACAAGGCGCTTTTTACTATCCTTTCTCGTAAATTTAAAGACGGCGAAGTGCTTTTTATAGATTCACTTTCCTTTACCGCACCAAAGACAAAAGAAGCAAAAGAAGTCCTTATCGCTATCGGAAAAATAGAAGGTTATGAGGCATTTTCAAAGAAAAAAGTAAATACAGCTTGTATCGCTTTGAGTAAAAAAGATTCTGCGACAGAAAAAAGTTTTAGTAATTTTTCAAATATTGAAATCAGTGAAGCAAGAAATATAAACCCACTTACTCTTGTAAACTCAAAATATATTGTAATAGTTGATCCAGATGTTTCTCTTGGCGCGATTGCTCGTACATCTGAAGTAAAAGAAGCAAGAGAAAAAGCAACAAAAATTCCGAGACCCGCAAAAGTTGCAAAGACAAAAAAAGTAAAGACAACAAAAACTGCAAAAAAATAATATGAAAAATCCTACCACAATACTTCTTAGACCAAGAATTACAGAAAAAGCTTCAGTAAAAAACGAACAAAGCGTCTACGTTTTTGAAATTAGCCAAAAAGCAAACAAAAAAGATGTCGCAAACGCAATTTTTGAAAACTACAAAGTGCATCCAATAAGTGTAAATATTGCCACAACTCCAGCAAAGGCAGTTTTTATCCGTGGAAAAGTGGGGAAAAAAGCTGCGATAAAAAAAGCCTACGTTTACTTAAAAGTAGGAGATAAAATTGAAATAATTTAAAAAACCACCACAAAAATTACCATGAAACGATATAAACCAACATCACCATCTCGTCGCGGACTTACTGGCATTTCATACAGTACGGTGCTTACCGCAAGTCAGCCAGAAAAATCCCTCACTCACGGATTTACTCGAGCTGTCGGACGAAACAATCGTGGACGCATCACTACTCGTCATAAAGGTGGAGGGCACAAACGTCTTTTTCGTGAAATTGATTTTAGATACGAAAAAATAAATATTCCTTACACAGTAAAAACCATTGAATACGATCCAAACCGTTCAGGTTTTATCGGTCTTGTTTTTTATAAAGATGGAGAAAAAAGATATATTCTTTTGCCAAAAAGTGTCCAAGTGGGCGACGTACTCATTACTTCAGAAACCGCAGAAGTAAAGCCTGGTAACAGAATGATACTTCGCAATGTCACTGTTGGTACATTTGTATACAATGTAGAAATAAAACCTCTCGGTGGAGCAAAGATAGCACGTGGCGCTGGTAATTTTGCAGAAATAGTCGCAAAAGACGGCGGATATGTAGACGTGAAATTGCCGTCTACTGAAGTGCGAAAAGTTTCAGAAAATGCGTGGGCAACTGTCGGTGAAGTTTCAAACGATGAAAATAGACTAGTAAATATCGGAAAGGCTGGACGTAGTAGATGGCTTGGTATTCGTCCTACTGTCCGAGGTACTGCCATGAACCCTGTGGATCATCCGTACGGTGGAGGAGAAGGACGCAGTGGACGAGGAACACGACGCGCAAAGAGTCGTTGGGGCAAGCCTACTGGAAAAGGACAGAAGTCACGAACTCCAAAGAAATACTCAAACAGATTGATAGTGAGTCGCAGAAAAGTGGGGAAGAAATAACCCAAATAAATAAAAAGACCAGCGAGAGCTGGTTTTTTGATGGCGAAACACTTTTTGAACGATAACAGCAGGTTGACAGGAATGTCCTGTGACCATATTATTTTATTTAGAAATATTAATGTTTGCAAGGTGTACTTGTAGACACATGTGACTGTTCTTCGCCAATTCCTAGAAAGGAAAAAATGAAAAGAAAAGATGATAATCGAAGCATTCTACATATAGACCCCACCACACTGAATAAGTTTTTGCGGGTTCTTCACAAAGCAGGTTTTTCCATCCATGACGCTTTATTGATTCTTCGTCTGAAAGGCAAGGGACTAAAACCACTTAGGGCTTTAAGGAACAAAACTCGCAAGATACCCGTTTCACCAAGTACATTTGATGTACCTGAAATCCACTCGTGTGAAGAGTTCGCAAGTTATTCAGATGTTTTGGGAGAGAAATACCCCTTACAGTTTTTATCTGGGGGTATCAATAGAACATCTCCACATTCAAAAACTGGAAAGGGTCTGCTCGGGCTTCCGCTGGATGCTCCAACCCCAAAAAAGAAAATAGGTCCTCGTAAGAAAAGACCACGGAAAGACTGAATTCTTTGATTAGAACACACCCCCTCGCTTTGTTAAGCTGGGGGTGTTTTTTTATTTAAATTTCCAAACTCCGCGTTTATACATATGACAGGATTCAAGCTGTTGACTATTAAAGCCCTTTTGGCTATTATGGTGCATACGCAGCTTGGTGCTGTTTTTGTTTATACTTGTCTAGAGTATAAGCCGACCAAAAATTTAAAATGACACGATCACTTAAAAAAGGCCCGTACGTTTACGAAAAGCTTCTCAAAAAAATTGAGGGCAAAAAACCCCTAGAAACAGGGCCTATTAAGACATGGGCGCGAGACAGCCAAATAGCTCCTGAAATGATCGGCTTCACTTTTGGCGTACACAATGGCCGAGAACACATAGAAGTGCTCGTCACAGAAGACATGGTGGGTCACAGACTCGGCGAATTTTCCCTTACTCGTAAGTTTATTAAACACGGAGGAAAGATGCAGAAAGACCTTGAAATTAAAAAGAAGGAAGGTGAAATCGCAGCAGCTCAATCTGCAAAAGCTTCAACTACTGCAGGAGCAGGTGCGGGCGCTAAAAAATAATCTCTCACCCATTAAACTTTTATGAACACTGCTACAGCACAACTAAACAACTACCGACAATCTCCTAGAAAGGTGCGTCTCGTAGCAAATCTAATAAGAGGAAAAAGCGTAGAGCAGGCGATTTTCGCTTTGCAATTTGCAGACAAAAAAGCAGCGCTTCCTATTGGCAAACTTTTACAATCAGCAATTTCAAACGCGAAAAATTTAAATATTGATACTGACACTTTGGTTATCCGCGAAATCAGCGTAAATGGTGGAAAAATACTATATCGCCAAATGCCCATGGCACGAGGACGCGCTTTTCCAATACGAAAACGAACAAGTAAAATCGTACTTGTGCTTGGAGAAAAATTGGTAAAAGGAAAATCTGCAAAAGCGGTTGTTGGAGCTAAATCAGACAAAACAGAAATATTAAAAGCAGAAAAAATCACCACTAAAAAAGTCGCTTCAGTAAAAAATACAAAATAACATGTCACACAGAGTCCATCCATACGCACATAGACTAGGAATAATCAAAGATTGGAAATCTCGCTGGTTTGGTGTTGGTGCTCAATACAAAAAGTACTTAAAAAGTGACATTACTATCAGAGAATATCTTGAGAAAAAACTCCGCGGAATGTATATGGCTGGTATTGAAATAGAGCGTGGACAAAAAACTCTTCGCATTATTATTGAGAGCTCACGCCCGGGCGCTATCATCGGCCGAAACGGAGAGGGAATGCTAAAACTCCGTGCAGACCTCCTTTCAATGCTAGAAAGAAAAGGCCTCCCCATAAAAGAGGAAATGAAAATTGATATCAAAGAAATACGATATCCAGAAGCAAACGCAGCTATCGTTGGACAGATGGTTTCAGAAGGACTAGAAAAAAGAATGCCTTTTCGTCGCGTAATGAAACAAATGGTAGAAAAAGTGATGGCCAACAGAGAAGTGCTCGGCGTAAAAATAGAACTCTCTGGACGACTCGGTGGTGCAGAAATGTCACGTACAGAAAAACTTAAAAAAGGACGAGTGCCTTTGCAGACTCTTCGTGCTGACGTGGATTTTTGTAAATACGAAGCATATTTACCTTACGGAAAAATTGGAATTAAGACTTGGATTTACAAAGGTGACATTTTTGCTAAAGACGTAAATAAAGCATAAAAATAAATTTAAATTACCAACATGTTACTCCCTAAAAAAGTAAAATATCGCAAGTGGCACACCTTCCGTGAAAACCCAAAAAAAATCGGTGTTGCAACTCGTGGCACAAAAATTTCTTTTGGTTCTTATGGACTAAAGGCGCTCACTTATGAACGCGTTCGTTCAAACCAGCTAGAAGCTGCTAGAAAAGCTCTCTCTCGCGCTCTCGGAAAAAACGGCAGAATCTGGATTCGCGTTTTCCCTGATATGCCATTTACTTCAAAACCAGCTGAAGTAAAGCTCGGAAAAGGAAAAGGAGATCCACAAGGTTACCAAGTACCCGTAAAGCCGGGACGAGTGATTTTTGAGGTGGACGGCGTAGATGAGGCAACGGCTCGCGAGGCGCTACGAAAGGCTGGCACAAAGCTCCCTTTGAAATCAAAGGTGATAACCCGAGAAATGGCTTAATTATTGACTTTA
>CALRHW010000022.1 GCA_943359555.1 Parcubacteria group bacterium
TCTTGATTCCGAAAACGAAAAAGACCCCAATCAAAATCCAAACGCAAAAAAAGAAGGACTAGATACAAAAATAATTGAAGCCGCTCCTATTACAAAAATAGTCGCTACTATTTTACGCTACGCTACTGATGGAGACGCTTCTGATATACACATAGAGCATCTAAGAGACAATATTCGCGTCCGTTTTCGTGTGGACGGCGTACTCAACACCAGCTTGGTCCTTCCAGTAAAAGTTCATTCAGCTATTGTTTCTCGTATAAAAATTCTTTCAAGTATGAAGCTTGACGAAAAACGAAAACCGCAAGACGGCCGTTTTTCTGCAAGAATAGAAGGTAGAAAAATAGATTTTCGTGTTTCTACTTTTCCTACATATTATGGTGAAAAGGTGGTGATGCGTATTCTTGATCATGATAAAGGCGTAAAAAAGATAGAAGATCTAGGTATTAGTGAAAAAAATCTCGGGCTTATTCGCAAAGCAGCGCAAAGACCTTTTGGACTGATACTTATTTCTGGTCCGACTGGTTCTGGAAAGACCACGACTCTTTATTCTATGTTAGATGAATTTGATAAAGACAAAAAAAACGTGCTTTCTCTTGAAGACCCTATTGAATACAGTATTGACGGTGTAAATCAATCTCAGATTCACGCAGAGATAGGATATACTTTTGCAAACGGTTTGCGTACTACTTTGCGACAAGACCCCGACATTATAATGGTGGGAGAAATCCGAGATGCAGAGACAGCACAGCTCGCCATTCAAGCAGCTCTTACTGGACATCTTGTGCTCGCTACTATCCACACCAATGACGCGATAGGTGTGATTCCACGTCTTCTTGATATGAAAGTGGACCCATATCTTATTGCTCCTACGCTCATACTCGCTATCGCTCAGCGTCTTGTGTCAGTGCTTTGTCCAGACTCTGGTAATCCTGTTACACAAGACGAAAAATTTAAAGAGAATATTGAAAAGCAGTTTGCCGACCTTCCAGAAAAATATAGAAAAGATATAAAAATAGGCAATGATTTTTTTACAGCATCTCCAAGTCCTACTTGTCCAAACGGCACGCGCGGACGAGTGGCGGTGATGGAAGTGCTTGAAATGGACAAGGATATTGAAGCGGTTTTATTAAAAGGAGCGACTGGTTCAGAAATGACAAAAGTAGCTCGCTTGAAAGGAATGATTACGATGAGAGAAGACGCGCTCATAAAAGCATCAAATAGACAGATTCCTTTTGAGGAAGTGATAGCGTTGTAAAAATCACGAAAAAATCTTATACTAAAGGAGATATGTCTGATACAAAATATAAAATTCTTATCGTAGATGATGACAAGTTTTTACTCGGAATGTACGAGCTGAAGTTTCATAAAAATGGTCACGAAGTAACCATGATAACGAGTGCCGCTGACGCCCTTTCAAAATTAAAAGATGGTTTTGTGCCAGATATTATGTTGTTAGATATTGTGCTTCCTGGTATGGACGGACTACAACTTTTAGAGGCTATTAGAAAAGATAAAATCTGTTCGAATGCTATTATTGTAATACTTACCAATCAAGGTGGACAAGAAGAAATAGAAAAGGCAAAGAGTTTAAATGCAGATGGGTATCTTGTAAAGGCTACGCTTATTCCATCGGAAGTAGTAGAAGAGGTTTTAAAAATCGCCGAAAAAAATAAAAAATAATATGGCCACAGACTATAAAAAAGAATTAGATGATTTGATATCAACGGTAATAAGAGAGGGCGGTTCTGATTTACATTTATCTGAAAACAGAAATCCTACTATCCGCGTGGCTGGTTCTCTGATACCGATTATTAAATCTAGCAAACTTTCAAAATCTGACATGGAAGGTATCATTGATCAATTTTTAAACCCAGACAATAAAAAGAAATTTTTAGACGAAAAACAGATTGATTTTGCTTACAATCATCACACCAGTGCTCGTTTTAGAGGTAATGCATATTTTCAGCAGGGAAAGGTGAGTATTGCTTTGCGACTTGTTCCACAAAAAATAAAAACAATCCAAGAACTCAATCTTCCTGCGATTCTCGCTACTTTTGCACAAAAACAGCAAGGATTTTTTCTTGTTGTAGGTCCTGCAGGACAAGGAAAGTCCACCACTCTCGCGGCGATTATTGAAATGATAAACACAGAACGACTAGAGCATATTGTGACGATTGAAGATCCGATTGAATATATTTTCACACCAAAAAAATCCATCATTGATCAGCGTGAAATTCGTGTAGATGCTCCAGATTTTCAGACAGCTCTTTGGGCTGTGTTTAGACAGGATATAGACGTGGTGATGATAGGAGAAATGCGTCAGCCTGAGACGATGTCGACTGCGGTGACAGCCGCCGAGACCGGACATATGGTTTTTTCAACACTTCACACCAACAGCGCATCGCAGACAGTAGAAAGAATCATTGATTCATTTCCTGCCGAGCAACAAGGTCAGATCCGTCTTCAGCTCGCAGGAAGTTTGCTTGGTATTTTTTCCCAAAGACTTATTCCGCGTATTTCAGGCGGACTTATCCCTGCTTATGAGCTACTTATAAACAATCCCGCAGTCGCAAACGTCATTCGTGACAAACGCACACACGAGATAAATACCATTATTGAGACAAGTTCTGCTGAAGGAATGATTGATCTCAACCGCTCTCTTGTAGACCTTGTGCGTACTGGAGAAATTACCATTGAAAATGCTTATAAGTATTCCACTAATCCAAAAGTATTAGAAAAACTTTTGTAAATCGTGCACAAAACATAAAAATAAAAACCTATGCTATTTAATTACAAAGCGATAGACAGTCAGGGCGAAGCAAGAGACGGCTCAATAGACGCTTCAAATGTAGATATTGCTGTAAGCACTTTACAGAGCAAAGGTCTTATCATTTCTTCTATTGATACAGTCCGTGAAAAAGGTTTTTTAAAAAATATTTCTTTTTTTAATCGCGTTTCAAATAAAGATATCGTTATCATGTCGCGACAGTTGGCAACACTTTTTGAAGCGCAAGTATCTGCTTTGCGCATTTTTAAATTGCTCGCATCTCAATCAGAAAATATAACACTAAAAAAATCTTTGAGCGAGGTCGCCGATGGTATTCAAGAGGGGAGCTCTATTTCTCAGGCTCTGGAAAGACAACCGCACGTATTTAGTCCTTTTTATGTAAATATGGTGCGCTCTGGTGAAGAGTCTGGAAAATTGGATCAGACTTTTGGATATCTCGCCGACTATCTTGACCGCTCTTATGAAGTAACCAATAAAGCAAAACACGCGCTCATTTACCCTGCATTTGTGGTCATTACTTTTGTCGGCGTTATGGCACTTATGTTTACTGTTATCATTCCAAAAATCGCTCCGATTTTAGAAGAATCTGGGCAGGCACTTCCTATTTATACTCGTGTTGTGCTCGGTCTCAGTGCTTTTTTTGTCAGTTACGGTCTTTGGTTTTTTGTTCTACTTGTCATCGGCGGTTATATTTTTAAAAGATTTATTGCATCAAAAGCAGGAAAAGTAGTTTGGGATGATTTTAAAATAGGCGTCCCTTATGTGGGTGATTTATATAAAAAGCTCTACCTTTCTCGTATCGCCGACAATATGAATACTATGGTGCTCAGTGGTATTTCAATGGTAAAAGCTATTGAGACTACATCACTCGTTGTGGACAACGATATTTACAAAGACATTCTTGATAAAAGTTTGGAAATGGTAAAAGGAGGTAGCTCGCTTTCTTCAGCTTTTAGTCAGTTTCCGCAGATTCCGAGCATTATGACGCAGATGATAAAAGTGGGAGAAGAGACAGGAGAGCTCGGAAATATTTTGAAGACGCTCGCAAAGTTTTACCAACGTGAAGTGGTCGCCGCCGTGGACACACTTGTAGACTTGATCGAGCCTGTGATGGTAGTAGCGCTCGGACTCGGTGTGGGTACGCTACTTGCTGCTGTGCTTATGCCGATTTACAATATCGCGAGCTCGTTTTAGGGATAAAGGGAGGGTGGGGTTATTCATGCGCTTGACTTTATAGAAGTGTTTGATTAATATAGAAAATGTATTTCTAGGAAAGAGTACTGCTTAAGGTTTCGTCCTTAAGTGGTGCTTTTTCATTTTAGATAGGGAATATATTCTAGTTTTTGACGCAAATCATACATATACTGTATTTTATTTTTAGCTGTTTGTTTTAATAAAACTGAACAATTATTTTCATCCGAACTTATTACCGCTTTCAATTTACCTTTCCTGTCAAGATGTGAAACGAGTGAGTAAAAATCTCCGTCACTTGATACGATAATAGCTTGATTGTATTGATTAATATCTACTAAAGCTTGAAGCACTAAATCGGTATCCACATTTCCTTTAATTTTTCCATCCGTGCCTAGAATGGTCGGTTTGAATTTTAATATAAAACCCGCTTCTTGAAGTCTGTCATAAAGCTTTTGGTTTAGGGCTACGAAGCCAATGAACATGTAAGCTTGTTTCACGTCATATTTCTCTCGTAAATATATACGAAATTTTTTGTAGTCTAGTTTCCATCCGAGTTTCTGTATTCCTAGGTTTAGGTTTTGACTATCTATAAACGCGTAGTTGTTTGGCTTTTCTCGCATTTACAAATCATATATTTTTACATATCAAGTTTCACTAAAGATTTGATAAAGTTTTTCTCCCTCTTGGCGTTTTTTTATGTTTTCTTTAGGATTTCTTGACCACCTTTGTGCTATTGATATTGAATGCAAAAAGATTTTGATAAATGGAACAATAGGAAAAAAGAAATCAACAAAGATAAACCAAATTTCTACAAAGAAAGGGATATCAGGTGGTGTTCTCTTGGTATTAATGTTGGTTTTGAGCAAGATGGCACAAGTGGAAAATTTAAAAGATCAGTGTTAATTGTTAAAGGATTTAGTATGAATGTTTGTCTTATCGTTCCACTCACAACTTCTAAAAAGATAAATCCTTATCATGTTGGCGTAGGAATAATTGAGGGGAAAGAAGCTTTTGTTATTTTGTCTCAAATCAGACTAATAGATACAAAAAGATTACACGCTAGACTGGATATTCTTTCTCAAGAAAAATTTGAAGAAATAAGAAAAGCCATCAGAGATTTAATCTGACAGCTTTTATTTGTTTTCTCTCATGTTTCCACAAGAGGACGGCCCGAAGGCATTTGTATTAGAAGTATATCAAACCACCCCGTTATCCACAAGCCCTTTGTTGCCATTACATTTTTGCTATATAATACATACATACGTTTTTCAGAAACGTTTCCCTAAAAAGGACATACGGTCGATTTACACCCTTCCCTTTGTAGGGGGGCGATAAATTAGGCGACATTGAAACGTCGCAAAATTATTAAAAAGTTATTAATTTAAGTTTATTATGTTAAAAAATACAAAAAAAGGTTTTACACTTATTGAATTGTTGGTTGTTATCGCGATTATTGGTATCTTGTCATCAGTTGTGCTGGCTTCACTTAATACGGCGCGATCAAAGGGCGCTAATGCAGCCATTAAAGCAAACTTGGCAAATATTCGCGCGCAAGCGGAAATTGTTTATGATCCATTGGGTGCTTATGGTACAGTCGCAAGTGGTGTTACTGCTTGTACAGCAGCATGGGTACCAACAGCTACTTCTCTTTTTGCTGATACAACCATACTTGCTGCTACTAAAGCAGCTGCCACTTCAGCTGGTGCAACAGGTTTTTGTAATTCCTCAATAGGTGCTACATCTGCTTGGGTTGTTTCTTTTCCTCTAAAAGTTGCAGAAACTACAATTACTCATTGGTGTGTTGACTCAACAGGTGTTTCAGTAGGCAAAACAGCAATCGCTACTGGTACAGCTTGTTAGTAGTTTTGTTTTGGTTCTGTTATCAAAAAACCACCTTCTTGGGTGGTTTTTTTGTTGGGGATTACTCTCTCTCTCTCTATATATATATGATACAATTAATAAGACAGAGATGTTTTATATAAAAATTATTATAATAAAAAAAATGATTTCAAAAAAAGGTTTTACACTTATTGAATTGTTGGTTGTGATTGCAATTATCGGTGTTCTTTCATCATTTGTTTTGGCTTCACTTAGTACAGCGAGAAGTAGGGGTGCATCCACTGCTGTTAAAACGAATCTTTCTGGAATCAGAGCAAATGCAGAGATACAATATATCACAGTGGGTGGTTGTTATACTGATACTGGTGCTTGTAATGCAACTACACCGGCTGCGTTTACAGCAGCGGCATGTCCTGTGACTGGAACAGGAAACATATTCCGTTTTGCAAGTATAGCAACACAAATTGCAGCCGCAGATCTTGCTGGTGGATTCACTGCTTGTACTTCAACTGCAGGAGGTACAGCATGGGCAGTTGTTGGTCAGTATAGGTCTGATATTACAAAGGCTTGGTGTGTAGACAGTACAGGTAAATCAAAAGAAGTTACAGTTGGCACAGCAGCCGGAGGACAGGCAGATGTTACTGCTGAAGTGGCAGCTGGTGCTTGTGTTGAGTAAAGCATTCTTAAGTTTTCTGTGTAGAAAAAACCATCCCATTGGGGGTGGTTTTTTTGTTGTGGATTGCTCCCATGTTTGTATGCTACAATTAACCAATAAAATATTCAATTTTTTAACACAAACTTCAGATGTTGTATGAAAGTAATAGAAAAGGTTTCACTCTCATAGAGCTTTTAGTTGTAATTAGTATTATTGGGGTGCTTGTAAGTGTTGTTATTGCCGAACCTAATAGCGCGCGCGAAAAAGCTAACGACACAAAAGTACAAGAACAGTTAGACAGTGTCAGAAAAAATGCAGCTCGGTATTACAGTGTTAATGGAAACTATGGTATAGCATCTAATTTTTGTGTGTTGTTATCTACGGATCCAAATGCACCATTTTTCCAAGATATTCCTTCTGGTATGTCTGCTGTGACAAATCAAGCTATATATCCATCCGGTACAACACTTGAATGTAGAACAAATGGACAAGATTATGTGATGGTAGCGACTATGAGTAATGGTAAAAGTTGGTGTGTTGACAGTACAGGTGCATCAAAAGAAATAACAGATACTCAACTTGATACTGGTAGTAAGTTTTCTTGTGATTCTGGCGCTTCTAGCGTCCTTTCAGGTGATTAGAATAATATAGAATTCACAAACCAATCTTTAATCCTTAGCCCTTAACCCTATGTTCCTAACCCTTTCTCTCTTTGTTTTTATTTTTGGCACTATCGTGGGTAGTTTTTTAAATGTGGTGGCACTTCGTTACAACACAGGTCTATCATTTGCGCGCGGGAGGTCACAGTGTTTTTCTTGTGGGAAAGGGTTGTCGTGGCGGGAGTTGATTCCTGTGCTGAGTTATATAGTGCTGGGCGGAAAATGCAAAAAGTGTAAAAGCAAAATTTCCGTGCAGTATCTGCTAGTGGAGCTTGTTACAGGCGCACTTTTTCTCGCCACGTTTATTCACGTCGGGGCGAACACTTTTTTCGCTGGCTCGTCTGTGTCCGTGTCTGCATTCACTTTCGTTTCGCTCGCGACCATTATTTATTATTTTTTCATCTGGAGCATTCTTATTGTTATTAGTGTTTATGATTTCAGACACAAAATAATCCCAGACAGTTTAGTTTTTTTGTTTGCAGGAATCACACTTATTGCGTCGCTTGTCGGGTTTTTCTATTTTCACAGCAATACATTGCTAGACATTCTCGCAGGTCCGATACTTGCACTTCCATTTTGGTTTTTATGGGCTGTCTCTCGCGGGCGATGGATAGGTCTCGGTGACGCCAAGCTCGCTTTAGGTATCGGCTTTATGCTCGGGTTTGTCGGAGGTGTCTCGGCTGTTGTGCTGGCTTTTTGGATAGGTGCGGGTGTGAGCATTGGGTTTATCGTCGGGCAACGTCTGTTGTCTTTGTCCTCCAAAAACCTTACAATGAAGAGTGAAATTTCCTTTGGCCCGTTTCTGATTCTCGGCACGGTCATTACTTTTTTCTTCAGTTTTGATGTGATGGGTCTATCGGCGATTTTTGGTTTTTAGTTTCGGAGGTTTTATATATTTTGGTAGATGATTTTTTAGCACATACTCACAAAAATGAAAAAAACTTTTACTTCGGGTTTTACCCTAGTGGAACTTATGGTCTGTGTCGCCATTATGATGATTCTTTCTAGTGTCATAATTTTTAATCACAAGGAGTTTAACGACAATCTAGAAATCACAAATCTTTCGTATCAAGTCGGACTCGCTTTGCGACAGGCACAGGTATATGGCGTGAGTACGAGGGATTTTAAGGAGGGTGTAGGTACTTCACAAGCAGACCGTTTTAATACGCCGTATGGAGTGCATTTTGATATTACTCCTAATACAGGTAAACCAGCTGAATATATATTTTTTGCGGATGCGGATGCAAACAAAAACGGAATTTATGACATACCACCTACTGACACGATACTAGAAACAGTCGCTATTGGTAGAGGGAATAAAATATCTAAAATCTGCAAAAAAATAAGTACTGTTACGACTTGCGGTTTAAATATCGCGGACATTACTTTTACAAGACCAGAACCAGAACCGATTTTTAGTGTAAACGGTGTTCTTGGTACTACTATTTCCACAGTAGCGATATGTCTCACTTCTCCGGGAGGGAGATATAAAAAGATTTCCGTCTATAACACAGGTCAGATTTCTATTACGAATACGACCTC
>CALRHW010000023.1 GCA_943359555.1 Parcubacteria group bacterium
TATTAACAATTTGTTTGAAACAAAAGGGAAACGCATCATTTGTTTTGCGAGACTCTCGGATACCGTGATTGTCTTGTGTGTAAAAAGTACGGTGAGCCAGTGCAACTTTGCTATTATGATTTTTAAAAAAATATTACGGTCTTCATTCCACGCCCAAGCGTGTGCGGTGAAAATTATTCTCGGGACGAGAGTGAGTCTTCCCGCGAGAGCTCCAAGTCCGCCGATTTTTGAGCTATTTAAATGCACAACATCTGGTCTCTCTTTGCGAAAAATTTTTATAAGTTCAAAAAATACTTTTAAATCTAAAACGCCGACGTCGCGTTTTAGAGAATTTATTTCAATCGTCCGCACGCCGAGGTTTTTTAATTTTTCTTGGAGCATTCCACCTTCACCAAAAGCCACAACCACATCAAAGTTTTCCCGAGACAGGGAAGTAGCTAAGTCAAACACATATCGTTGTGCACCACCAAAATTGCCTTTAGTGATTACATAAAGTATTTTGCGCTTATTTTTAGATATTATTTCCGACATAAATCCTATTATAGCACGATTTGAAGCCGTTTTTTGTCCTAGTAAAAATCGTAAAACCTGCTAGTATAGAGGGACATTATATGACCGCTTTACGAAAAAAGGAAGCCATACTGCTTTTTCTCGGCGACATTTTTTGTTTTGTCTTTTCACTTTGGCTAACGCTATTTTTTAGATATGGAGAGATACCTAGCGGAGAGTTTTTTTTAGAACACTTTAAGGCCTTTTCTCTGCTTTTTATTCTTTGGACTATTGTGTTTTTTATTGCTGGTTTATATGAAAAACACACACTTATTCTGAGAAACAAAATTCCTGGGATAATACTAAATGCTCAGCTCGTAAACACCGCTCTTGCTGTGCTTTTTTTCTATCTCGTTCCACATCTAGGTATTACACCAAAGACAAATCTTTTCATTTATCTAGTGATTTCTTTCTCCCTTATTCTCGCGTGGAGAATTTACGGTGAAACATTTTTTCGCGCAAGAAATCGCCAAAACGCGATACTTATCGGTAGCGGAAAAGAGATGAAAGAATTGAGACAAGAGGTAAACAACAATCCTCGTTACGATTTATTTTTTATTTCTTCTATAGATTTAGATCAGGTGAAAAATATTGATTTAAAAGAAGAGGTTTTAAACAGAATTTACAACGAAAATGTTAAAGTCATAGCCGCCGATTTCAAAAACGATAAAGTAGAGCCGATACTTCCAAATCTATACAGCTTGGTGTTTTCAAAAATTCGTTTTATTGATATGAATAAAATCTATGAAGATATTTTTGATCGTATTCCACTTTCTCTCATTACACATAGCTGGTTTTTGGAGAATATTTCACTTGCACCAAAAATGACTTATGACATTTTGAAAAGAGTGATGGATATTGTACTCGCTTCAGTGCTCGCGGTGGTGTCGCTTGTTTTTTATCCTTTTGTTGTTATCGCTATCAAGCTAGATGATGGAGGCGCGATTTTTAGTATTCAAGAAAGAGTCGGAAAAAATAACCAGCCGATAAAAATATTTAAATTTAGAACAATGTCTGTAGCTAACGACGGCGGGAAGTGGGGCGAAAAAAATGAAATTGGTAGAGTAAATGAAAACAAGGTTACAAAAGTTGGAGCTTTTTTACGCAAGACTCGTATTGATGAATTGCCACAGCTTTGGAATGTTGTTTTTGGACATATTTCTCTTATTGGTCCTCGTCCTGAATTTGCACCAGCGGTAAAAGAGTATGAGGCTCAGATTACGTATTATGGCGTGCGTCATATCTTGAACCCCGGGCTTTCTGGCTGGGCGCAGATTCATCACGACGATCATCCGCATCACGGGATCGCTGTAGAGCAGACAAAAGACAAACTCTCTTACGATCTCTATTATTTAAAAAATCGCTCTTTTGTTTTGGATATAATTATCGCCTTAAAGACTATTAAAAAACTAATTATGCGAAGCGGTGCATAGTTGATTTTTTAGCTACTTCTGTTTAATATGGTACTTTATGACAAAATATAGAATATATTCAGCAGTCCTTGTTGTGATCCTAGTAGCCATCGGATACTATTCTTATAGTCAAAAATATCCTTTCAAGCTCGGTCTTGATTTAAACGGCGGAACAGAGCTGGTATACAAAGCAGATATTTCTCAAATAAAAGGCGGAGATGTGAGTGACTCAATGAACACTCTGCGTGATGTGATAGAGCGGAGAGTAAATATTTTTGGTGTGTCAGAGCCGATAATCCAAGTAGAGAAATCTAGCATCGTGGGTGGTGTTGCCGAACAACGGCTCATTGTAGAGTTGCCCGGTGTAACTGATATTGACAAAGCAGTAGCTCTTATCGGCCAGACTCCGCTCCTTGAATTTAAACTTTTGAAAGGCGAAGCTAATAAAACCCTCTCTCAAAATGCAACTACGAGTGCACAGATTGCTGCACTTTTTACACCGACCGAGCTTACTGGCCGACTTTTAGATAAGGCTCGTCTTGAATTTAATCAGACATCTGGTACCCCGACTGTAGGTTTAATATTTAATAGTGAAGGTAGTGCACTTTTTGCAAAAATAACAAAAGAAAATGTTGGCGAAATACTCGCGATTTTTCTAGATGGTCAACCGATTTCTACTCCAGTTATTCGCGAAGAAATAAGTAGTGGGGAAGCGGTTATTTCTGGTAGTTTTACCCCAGATGAAGCAAAGATTCTTGTGCGAAATTTAAATTACGGAGCACTTCCTGTGCCAGTAGAGCTTGTAGGAACACAAAGTATCGGCGCGTCTCTCGGAGCGGATGCTCTTCACTCTGGCGTGCGTGCTGGTATCTGGGGTTTTGTGCTCGTCGTTATATTTTTGATTCTTTGGTATCGTTTGCCGGGCTTTATTGCATCCATCACTCTTGTGATGTATGTCATTATTTCGCTTGCACTTTTTAAGCTCATTCCTGTCACTTTGACGGCGGCTGGACTCGCAGGATTTATTTTATCTATTGGTATGGCGGTAGATGCAAACGTGCTTATCTTTGAACGCACAAAAGAAGAGCTCAAGCGTGGAAAAAATATTTCCGAGTCTGTCCGCGAGGGTTTCCACAGAGCTTGGCTTTCTATTCGTGATTCAAATATTTCTAGTATCATCACTGCCCTCGTACTTTTTTGGATAGGCACATCTGCGGTAAAAGGTTTTGCGCTCACTTTTGGTGTCGGAGTTCTTGTGAGTATGTTTACAGCTATTACTGCGACTCGCACACTTCTTTTTGCGATTATTCCAAAAAGCTCTGGAAAGTTTTCTCGGTTTCTTTTTAGTAACGGTTTACATTTTTTAAATAACGAAATAAAAAAATAATATGTTTGTCGTAAAATACAGAAAAATATTTTTTGCACTTTCAGCACTTTTAACTGCAGGTGCTGTCGTAATAATGCTTGTTTATGGATTTAATTTTGGCATTGATTTTAAAGGCGGAGCGCTTCTTGAAGTGTCGTATCCTACAGGCGCTCGCCCTGCTCTTGAAATGGTACAGGGAAAAATAAACACACTAGGACTCGGCGGATATTCTGTGCGACCTTCTGGCGATAATCTTTTTGTTGTGCGCACTCGCGAGCTCAATCCTACCGAAAAAACTGCGCTACTGTCAGCACTTTCTAATGATGGCGTCACTCTTCCAAAAGAAGAACGTTCCAACTCTATAGGCCCCGTTGTCGGCAATGAACTAAAAAATAAAGCATTTGTTGCTATTGTAGTTGTGATTTTAGCGATCGTTCTTTTTGTTACATTCGCTTTTCGCAAAGTTTCAAAGCCAGTGTCATCTTGGAAATACGGACTCGTCACGGTGCTCGCGCTCGTGCACGACGTCATCGTGCCGACTGGAGTTTTTATTCTTTTTACATATTTTTATGGTGGCGAAATAGATTTACTTTTTGTCACCGCGATTCTAGCGATTCTTGGGTATTCTGTGCACGACACTATCGTGGTGTTTGATCGCGTGCGTGAAAATTTACGCATCAATAGCGATACACACGCAAACGAAGATTTTGAAATCACTGTAGGCAAAAGTGTCAGCCAAACTTTCGGGCGTTCTATAAACACGTCACTTACAATCTTCCTTGTGCTTGTTGCGCTTTATTTTATCGGCGGAGAAACAACTCGCAATTTTGCATTCGTGCTTCTCGTCGGCGTTATCGTCGGAACATATTCATCTATTTTTATTGCGTCGCCATTACTCGTCACTCTCGGAAAAATGAAAGGGAAGGGAGGGGAGTAGATGTTGACCTCGAGCCCGTTTATTTAACCCCCAACAGTGTCACCCTTGAAGGTTAACTGGACGGATACAACCCCTTGACTCCAAAACAGATATCTATATAATGGTGAAATCCCTAATAAATGTTAGGGATGTACTTTGAAATTACTTATACGTATTCACATACGTGCAAGTCTATATGTTTATTCAAAAAAAATAATTTCAAGAGCGAAATCAAACTTTTTAAAGTGAGCAAAATGCGCGTCCTATTTTTAAAAATAGTATTCTGTATTTTGTTCCGTTCAACAAAAATTTATCCTCAAAAATAAATTTTTACTAAGAGTTTGATCCTAGCTCAGGATGAACGCTGGCGGCGTGGATAAGGCATGCAAGTTAAACGGTGCAGCAATGCACAGTAGCGAACGAGGTAGTAACACGTAGGTACTTCCCCCAAAGTCAAGAATAACCAGTCGAAAGATTGGCTAATACTTGATAGTCTCTTAGGAGTAAAGATTTATCGCTTTGGGAAAGGCCTGCGGGATATCAGCTAGTTGGTAAGGTAATGGCTTACCAAGGCTATGACGTCTAGGGGAGCTGAGAGGCTGACCCCCACCGATGGTACTGAGACACGGACCATACACCTACGGGTGGCTGCAGTCGAGAATCTTCCGCAATGGGCGAAAGCCTGACGGAGCGACGCCGCGTGACTGATGAAGTCCTTAGGGACGTAAAGGTCTTTTGTGAGGGAGAAAGTTTATTGATAGTACCTCAAGAATAAGGGGCTCCAAACTCTGTGCCAGCAGGAGCGGTAATACAGAGGCCCCGAGCGTTATCCGGAATTATTGGGCGTAAAGGGTGTGTAGGTGGTCTTGTTAGTCTTTTGTTAAATTCTTCGGCTTAACCGGGGACCTGCGAAGGAAACGGCAAGACTTGAGTGTGCAAGGGGTGAATGGAACTCATGGAGTAGGGGTGAAATCCGTTGATATCATGGGGAACACCAAAAGCGAAGGCAATTCACTGGTGCATTACTGACACTGAAACACGAAAGCGTGGGTAGCGAACTGGATTAGATACCCAGGTAGTCCACGCCCTAAACGATCTTCTCTAGCTTTTCGGAGTATCGACCCTCTGAGAGGCGAAGCTAACGCGTTAAGAGAAGCGCCTGGGTAGTACGACCGCAAGGTTAAAACTCAAAGGAATAGACGGGGACTTGCACAAGCAGTGGATTATGTGGTTTAATTCGATGGTAAACGAAAAACCTTACCCGGGTTTGAAACCTAACTGAATACTTTAGGAAACTTTAGTAGCTCGCAAGGGCAGTTAGGCAGGTGATGCATGGCCGTCGTCAGTTCGTGGTTTGAATTGTTCCCTTAAGTGGGGTAACGAACGCAACCCTTGTTGCCTGTTATATTTGTCAGGCGAGACTGCCCCGTATAGTGTGCCCAAGTGCGCGAGCAATCGCGAGTTTGGACATAATATACGGGGAGGAAGGCGAGGATGACGCCAGGTCAGCATGTCCCTCTGATATCCGGGGCTACACACATAATACAATGGCGACTACAACGCGTTGCGACGGGGTAACCCTGAGCTAATCGTAAGAAAAGTCGCCCCAGTTCAGATTGGGGGCTGCAACTCGACCCCATGAAGTTGGAATTGCTAGTAATCGCAGGTCAGCTATACTGCGGTGAATACGTTCTCAAGTCTTGTACTCACCGCCCGTCAACTCAAGGGAGTTGGGAATACCCGAAATATCACGTATGTGGTCCTAAGGTAAGCTCAATGACAGGGAGTAAGTCGTAACAAGGCACGGGTAGCGGAAGCTGCTCGTGGAGTATTTCAAATGAAAATCGTTTTGTCACTTTTGTGCCAAAACTTACAGTCGATTTCTGAGCCTCAATTGAGCTCAGAAACGGATTATTGCTAAATATCCTTAAAGTAGCATGACAGTCGGAAAGACGATGTGAACGGAACAAAATATAGAATGTTATACAAAAATCACAGGCACGTGCCTGTGATTTTTGTTTGTTATGTAACTATTGACAATATATCACTTCTATGATAATATTTTATACAGACCTGATGGTTGCATAGCTTGTGCTGTGCGATATATTTTATCATTCAGGAAGTTCATGGAGATTAAGTTATGGACAAGGGAAACAAGCAGATTATCATGTTGATTTTTTGGGCTTTCGTCTCACTACTTTGCGCGACTTTTACAGTGACTCCTATTTTTGCTACTGAGCAAGCCAAGCGAGAAGTGGTCAATATTGACCGCTTGATTTCGGCGCTTATCCAAGTAGAGTCACGAGGGGATGACAACGCCATAGGTGATGTGGAGCTGACTTGCAAGGCATATGGGTGCCTGCAGATACGTCAGCCATGTGTGGAAGACGTCAATCGTGCTTTCGGCACTAAATATAGTGCGCAAGACTGTCTTGGAAATCGGGCGTTGTCAATTGAAATCTGTGAAAAGTATTTGTCGTTGTACGCCACAAAAAAGCGTCTCAACAGGGAAGTCACGGACGAAGACAGATCGCGGATTTGGAACGGCGGTCCAAATGGATTTAAAAAAGCCAGTACTGTTCAGTACTGGCAGAAAGTTGAAAAAGCGCTTAAGAAAAATTGAATGTCAGAAATCCCCCCAAGTTTTTAGAACTGGAGGGGTTTTTATTTATATAAGTGAATCTTGTGTTATGACGTAATTTTTGTTAGATTTTATGGACTTGCGCGCATAGCTCAGTTGGTAGAGCATTCGACTGATACTCGAAAGGTCCTAGGTTCGACCCCTAGTGCGCGCACAATTTTAGATTTGATATATAATTATTAACATGACCAGAAGACTAAGAGCAAGCAAAAAAGGTTTTACTCTTATAGAGCTTCTTGTTGTCATCTCAATAATCGCACTTATTACCAGCATCGTTCTCGCGTTTTTGCAGGAAGCTAGAATGCAGGCGCGCGAGACGGCATTTGTATAAAGTATTTTATCTTTGAAAAACAACATAGAAAATTATTATACTTCTAACTTGAGTTATTTTGATATGTGTGAAGATAGCACATTAGTTATGAATCAATTTAAAAATATAAATACTAATTTTGGTTCTGGTAGTACACTTGATACGGATTATGGTTGTTTACTTTTATCAAATGAAGATTATGTCTTTTATGTAAGAATGACCGGAGGATATCGTTGTATTGATTCTTCTGACAGATGGTTCAATCTTGCGAAGATATTTAACGAGAATGCACCCGAGACGCTGTGTTCTGGAACATTATTACCATGACCCACAAAGAATATTTTAAAAATAAAAAAATCACGGTAATGGGACTCGGGCTTCTTGGACGTGGTCTTGCTGACGTCGCTTTTCTTGCGGAATGTGGAGCGGACCTTATCGTAACAGATTTAAAAAACGCAGAAGCTCTTGCACCGACTTTAAAAAAGCTCAAGAAATTTCGCAAAATAAAATACGTGCTGGGCGAGCATCGTCTGGAGGATTTTCGCGACCGCGATATGATTTTAAAATCAGCAGGCGTGCCACTAGACTCTTCCTTTATTGAAGTTTCGCGTTCTCAAAACATTCCAATAGAAATGGACGAGTCACTTTTTGTAAAACTTGCGCCAGAAGTAATGATTATTGGCGTGACGGGTTCACACGGAAAAAGCACAACGACCATGCTTATTTACGAAATGCTTTTACATGCAAAGAAAAAACTCGGATGGAAACACAAAATTTTGCTCGGTGGAAATCTTCGCGGACTCGCTACGCTTCCACTTTTGAAAAAAGTAAAAGCTGGCGACATGGTTGTCCTTGAGCTTTCTTCGTGGCAACTTCAAGGCTTTGGTGAAGCAAAGATCAGCCCGCGCATCAGCGTGTTCACTAATTTTATGGACGATCATCTCGACTATTACAACAACAATCGTGAAGCGTATTGGAATGACAAAGCATATATTTTCTCAAATCAAACGTCGAGTGATTATTTAGTCGCTCCGACAGCAATACTTAAAAAAATTCAAGCAAAATATCCAGCGCTCAAAAGTCATTTTATGAAACCACTTTCTATTCCTGATTCATGGCAACTTTATATAAAGGGCGAGCACAATAAAAAAAATGCTGAGCTGGCATTTGCGGTCGGAAACATTTTACAAATAAAAGAAGGTGTCATAAAAGAAGCATTAACAAACTTTAAAAGTATCGCTGGGCGACTTGAGCTTGTCCGCACCATAAACGGGATTGATGTCTACAACGATACCAATTCTACTTCTCCAGATACGCTTTTGGTCGCTCTCAATTCTTTAGGTGCGAAAAAAAATATTGTGTTAATCATGGGTGGTGCGGATAAAAATATGGATATGTTGCCGACACT
>CALRHW010000024.1 GCA_943359555.1 Parcubacteria group bacterium
CAAACAGGACTTATTCATGTGGTTGTGCTTTCTGGTTACAACGTCACAATTGTTATAGATTTTATAATGCGAATGCTTTCTTTTTTACCAAAAGTCGTGGGTGTTTCTGGAGGAATTGTCGGAATCTTCCTTTTTGCACTAATGACTGGTGGAACTGCGACGGTTGTGCGTGCCTCAATAATGTCTCTTTTGGTAATCATTGCGCGTGCGACTGGAAGAAATTATGACATCTTGCGAGCGCTTGGTGTGGCGTCGTGCTTAATGGTTTTTCAAAATCCGCGCATACTAATGTCCGACCCATCTTTTGAATTATCGTGCATGGCAACATTTGCTCTTGTCGCTTGCTCACCATTTTTTGAAAGACATTTGCAATGGTTGCCGGAAAAATTTCAGATTCGTGGAACCGTGGCGTCTACTCTTGCGACACAGGTTTTTCTTTTGCCGATACTTGTATATATGACGGGGATCGTATCACTTGTCGGGCTTCTCACCAATCTTTTAGTGCTTGTCATCGTGCCAGCCACAATGCTTATGAGTTTTTTGGTGGGACTCGCGGGTTTTGTGAGTTTGTTTTTGTCTACGATTGTCGGATATTTTGCGTATCTGTTTTTAAATTATATGCTTTCTGTTGTCTCAATTTTTGCATCGTTACCTTTTGCTTATTTAGAGTTGCCACACATTTCTTATTGGGTGGTCGTCACTTTTTATTTGGTTTTTGGAATAATTTTTGTGCGTAGGAAAGCAGGAGGGGCTATGAAAGAGAAAGGCCGCGGGCATTCCATGCCCGCGGCCCCCTAATTTCCCCAAAATTCTCCCAATCTATTTATCCCACTTCTTCGCTTCCAAAAAATTTCCCTCAATCACACCCCAATTTAGGTTTTTGAAAAACGCTTCCACATATTTTTTCTTTTCTGATGTCGCATAGTCATACACATAAGCATGTTCCCACATATCTAGTGCAAGCACAGGCTGAAGTCCAGTCAAATGCCCGAGATGTTGCTCTTCCACCCAAGCGTGCACGAGCTGATGTGCGTGATGGTCATAGTAAAGCATTGCCCAACCTACGCCACGAGTCATCGCCAAAGCAGAAAATATCGCAAGCCACGCATCAAAACTTCCAAATTGTTTTTCGATCGCGTCCTTCAGAGCTCCGCCCTCTAGCACCATCGCTCCACCTTCAAAACTTTTGAAATAATATTCATGATTTCTCATTCCATCAAACTCAAAACCAAAACGTCTTTGCAATTCGCTGATAGCATAAGCATTTTTTTCACTGTCGCTACGGAGCTCAGCAATTTTTTCTGCAATCAGATTGGTATTTTTTACATATCCTGCATAAAGCTTGAGATGTTCCTCAATATTTTTTTTAGAAATTCCCTCAAGCGTTCCAATATTAAATTGTTGTTCTTTGTATGGGTTCATATATTAATCATATCAGATTTTATGAATTATGAATTGAGTCTTGAAAAGGGGGTCGCGAGGCTGACGAGCCGAGCGTTTCAGGACTTTTTAAGATTAAAAAAGTCCGTACCATTTTCAAGACTCAATTCATAATTCACAAAACCACTAATATGAAAAAAATCTTTAAATACCCAAAACTCACTCTCATTATTTTTCTCGCCACTGCGAGCGCGCTTATTTGGTATCAAACAACCACACTTTCAAAAAATTGCGGTGACAACCCGTGCCCACTTAAAATAGCTTTTCTAAACATCGGTCAAGGTGACTCTATTTTTATAGAAACTCCGCATGGCAACCAAATACTTATAGACGGCGGGCCAAGTGGAAAAGTGCTACAAGAGCTTGGCAAACAAATGTCATTTTTTGATAATTCTATAGATATGATAATCGTCACAAATCCAGACCGCGACCACATCGCAGGTTTTTTAGATGTTCTGAAACGTTTTGATGTGAGCACAGAAGTAGAGCCGGGGACAATTTCATCCACGGCAGTTTACAAAGAGCTCACAAAAAAAGTCGCAGAGGAAGGTGCGAAAAAAATAATCGCACGGCGTGGAATGAATTTTTTGTTAGATACCGACGTTCATCTGCTCATTCTTTTCCCCGACAAAGATGTGTCCACTTTTTCCACCAACAACGGCTCTATCGTTGCAAAGCTCGTTTACAAAAATACTTCCGTAATGCTCACTGGCGACGCACCAGAAAAAACCGAAAAATATTTGAACGCACTTGAAATTTTAGACCATGCATTTTTTGCGACAAGCAGTGCGACAAGTGCAACAAGCACCCCCGCAAACTCGGCACATCTCAAAAGCGACATCCTAAAGATCGGCCATCACGGCTCAAAGTCCGCCACCAGTCAGGAATTTTTAGATAAAGTCTTACCGAGTTACGCCGTCATCTCCTCTGGGAAAAATAATTCGTACGGACACCCAAGCCCCGAAGTCACCGACCGCCTGACAAAAAACAAAATCCCAATTCTCGGCACATACGCAGAGGGGACTATTGTTTTTGAGTCGGATGGGGAGAGGTGGGTGAGGAAGTAGCAGTCCAAAAAATATTTTTACCGCTTATACTTTATCTTTTCTTTGTAACTTCTTGACCGCGTGTGTGGCTTTAAATATTCCGTATCAAATGATTAGCACAAAGTTTTTTGAAAGAAAAGAAAAAAGTAAATAAGCTGGTCCCCGAGTTCAACAATGAAATGCAACGCTTTGATTATTTCAAAGTGTCAGAAGTGTTTAGACATTACCCGTAAACCTTGACACCTCAATACAATAAGTGTATAACAGCGACAGATAAGAACCTTGAAACTAACTTGCGATAGCCATAGCCAAAAGGCCCTGATTTCTCTGTGCTTTTTGGCTATGGCTACCAACGTGGTGGTCCTCTAGCGGTTTTGTGCCCACTCGTAGTAGGCAAACTCTTTAGAAAGGATGACGCCATGACAAAGATCATGATCCCAACCGAAATGACTGACGGTCAGATAGAAAGCGCCGTGGACAAATTCCGCGCGGCGATGCGCAAGCATCGCCACAAGATCCCCTCGGACGTTGCTCAACGGGTTCTCGGTATAGAGAATCTGGGAATGATAATGTTCACTCTCTTCCGCGAACTCGCTGAAGAAGTCTCAAACCTCATCATCTGCAAGGCTACAGTGAATCGAAGTCGCTCTCAGCAAGAGGCGATCGAAGCTACCGGTCGCAGGCAGTACACCGACCGCGAGGTCGTGAACAGCATGCCAACAGGTGAGGGCGAAGAAGTTGAGGTTGTGTTCTTCAAACCTGACCTCTCGGGTCGCAACAGTTTCATCTCCGAGGACGACCTTGAAAAGGAGTTTGTTTTGCGTGGCCTCGAGCCTGCTGACCCGATCTCTGTCGCAGCCGTGAATGAAGCCGACCCTTCTTTCGCTGATAAGAATCCTCACGGTACTCATTGGAAAGACGCTAAAGGCAACTGGTGCTGTGCCAACTTCAGCCGTTTGGACGACAGGCGCAAGGTGGGCGTCGGTCGTAGCGCCTACGGCTGGAGTGACCATTGGTGGTTTGCAGGTGTTCGCAAGTAGTTTGTAGGACTCGTCCACTGTGATCTTTTAGATCCTTTGGACATAGTCCTTTCAGGCGATTTTCGCCAAACGTATTCCAAAACGTAAACAATGGAAACCCTACACGTGTGTAGGGTTTTTTCTTTTATAAAAAATGACAAAATTAAAAATAGCAGTAGGGTATTATTAAGTCACGGCAACGCGCACAGTTTAGAGAAAAAGTTGGAGAAAAAGATTTCTTAAATCAACCCCGCTTTTTTCAGTGTAGCAAACGCACCGTTTTTATTTATAGTTTTGATAGCTCGTGTAGAAATAGTAACAACTACATGCTTTTTTAGTTCAGGCACGTAAATTTTCTTCTTTTGAAGATTGAGATGTTTTCGGACTTTGCCCGTTGGGTTAAACTGGGTTGCACGAGTACGATTGCTATAACCGCCTCCCATTATTGAACCTCTTTTTGTAACTGCGCAAGTGTGTGACATGTTTTTAAATGAATGTTCTGTATGCTATCATAAGTTTCATATTTGGCAAGTCTATGGAAACCTTTTTTCAAATAATTCTTCTAGTAATGTCTGTCGTAGTGCATGAAGTTTCACACGGCTACGCAGCTTTTTTGCTAGGCGACCCTACTGCAAAAAATCAAGGGCGACTTACTCTAAATCCGATAAGGCATTTAGATCTTTTTGGTTCAATCTTGATTCCAGCTTTTCTTGTGATCACTAACGCGGGATTTTTATTTGGTTGGGCAAAACCCGTTCCATACAATCCGTATAATTTACGCAATCAAAAATGGGGAGAGGCGATAGTTGCCGTTGCGGGACCTGCTTCAAATATTTTTATAGCTTTGGTTTTTGGGCTTTTAATTCGTTTCGGGGCGGAATTTTTGTCGCCAGCTTTTCTAAATATTTCCGCGATTTTGGTTTTGATAAATTTAATGCTTGCTGTTTTCAACCTTGTTCCTATTCCACCGCTTGATGGCTCAAAGATTCTTTTTGCTTTTCTCCCGTATCACATGCAAAGATTTCGCATGATGCTTGAGCAATACGGTTTTGTCGTCGTCCTTATTTTTATCTTTTTCCTATCGGGTTTTCTCGCACCGATTATGAGCTTTTTGTTTTCACTTATTACAGGCTACGCCTTTTAATCACACCCAAATTCTGAGTCACAGCCACCTACTTGCATTTTTTACTGTTACATATTAAAGTGTGTGGTATTCCGCTCTGCGGTTTTTAATTTATATGTCCACGATAAATCAGCTCGTAAAACGAAAGAGAAGTAAAAACAAACGAAAATCAAAAGCCGTGGCTCTTTCTCGTGGTTTCAACGTCATTAAAAATCGCCCAGTCTATTATCCTGCGCCTTTCAAGCGAGGTGTTTGCACAAAAGTAACCACAAAAACCCCTAAAAAACCAAACTCAGCTATTCGAAAAATCGCCCGTGTGCGACTCACAAACGGTATGGAAGTTACCGCCTACATCCCAGGTATCGGTCACAACCTCCAAGAGCATTCAGTGGTAATGATACGAGGTGGACGTGTAAAAGACGTTGGTCTTCGTTACACGATAGTGCGAGGTGTGCTTGATGCGACAGGTGTAGAAAACCGAAAGACAAGCCGAAGTGTGTATGGAGCTAAAAGAGCAAAGAAATAATCGCGCGACGCAAAATAATTTAAACAAAATTTACAAATGAGACGAAAAGTTACAAATAGAAATATAGTCGGTCCAGATTTTACATACGATTCTACAAAAGTAGGGAAGCTTATTAATTATGTAATGGACAGTGGAAAAAAGCAGACTGCGCAAAAAGTGGTTTACACTGCTTTTGAGTTGATAAAAGATAAAACAAAAACAACAGATCCTATTGAAGTGCTTGATACTGCTTTGAAAAACACAGGTCCTCTTATGGAAGTGCGTTCTCGGCGAGTGGGAGGTGCTAATTACCAAATCCCTCGCGAAGTGCGACCAGAGCGACGCCTTGCTCTTTCAATGAAATGGATTATTGAAGCAGCGCGTGCAAAAAAAGGTTCACCGATGGCAAATCGTTTGGCTGATGAAATAATCGCTGCAAGTAAAAACGAAGGTGAAGCTGTAAAGAAGCGAGAAAATACACACAAAATGGCAGAAGCAAACAAAGCTTTTGCTCATTTTGCTTGGTAGGGCTCGCGAATTCGTGTTTTGCAGAGCACGGATATTTTTTTGGTAAAAAATTCCTCGTGCTCGCGCCGTCGCGCTCACAAGTCTCTGCCAAACACAAATTTGCTTAAGTTTGAATGATGAAAAAAAGTTTTGAGAATTAAAATAAATTTAAATAATTAAAATTATCAATAATATTTATGAACCGCGACTACCCATTAGACAAAGTTAGAAATTTTGGAATTATTGCGCACATTGACGCGGGAAAGACGACGACTTCAGAACGCGTTTTATATTACACAGGAGAAAGTCACAAAATCGGCGAAGTGCACGAGGGCAACACGACGACCGACTGGATGGAACAAGAGCGAGAACGCGGAATTACTATTACTGCGGCGGCCATTACTTGTTTTTGGAATCCTACTTATGAACCAAAAAATCCTGCGACGATGTATCGTTTTAATATTATTGATACACCAGGGCATATTGATTTTACGGCTGAAGTAAAACGTTCTTTGCGAGTTTTGGACGGTGCGGTCGTCGTTTTTGACGGCGTTGCTGGAGTAGAGCCACAGTCTGAAACCAACTGGCGATATGCCGATGACGGAAAAGTGCCTCGCGTGTGTTTTATAAATAAACTAGACCGAATGGGTGCGAGTTTTGAACGTTCATATAAATCTATTTTGGATCGTCTCAACAAAAATGCTGTGCGAATGCAGATTCCGATGGGTCTTGAAGAAAATTTTGAAGGCGTTATTGATTTACTAAAAATGAAAGCCTACTATTTTGAAGGAAATATGGGTAACACTATTCGCGAAGCAGAAATCCCAGCGCAATATTTAGATGAAGCAAAAAAATTCCGAGCAGAGCTAATAGAAAAAATTGTAGAGCAAGATGACGCACAGATGAGTATGTATCTTGAAGGAAAAGAGCCACCAATGGCAGAATTAAAAGCGACTTTGCGAAAGGCGACTATCGCTGTAAAAATTATTCCTGTATTTGCTGGTTCTGCGCTAAAAAATAAAGGCGTTCAGCTCGTACTTGACGGAGTTGTAGAATATCTACCATCACCTTTAGACGTTCCTTCAGTTACTGGTCTTGATCCAAAAACAGGTGACACCATAGAAAGAAAAGCTTCAGATGAAGAGCCTTTTGCTGCACTTGCATTTAAATTGCAAAACGATCCATTTGTCGGCCAGCTGACATTTTTCCGTGTGTATTCTGGAACGATAGAAGCGGGAACATATATTTACAACGGAACGACTGGAGAAAAAGAACGCCTCGGTCGTATCGTGCGACTCCAAGCAGACAAACGCGAAGAAGTGAAAAAAGTTTTTGCTGGAGAAATCGCTGCCGCTGTGGGTCTTAAAACCGCGCGCACATCTCATACTTTTTGTGATGAAAATAATCCGATAATTCTTGACCCAATTAAATTTGTGGATCCTGTGGTGTCTTTGCGCATTGAACCAAAAACAAAAGCTGACCAAGAAAAAATGGGAATGGCTCTCAAAAAACTTTCTGATGAAGATCCTACATTTAAAATTTCTTCAAATCCAGATACTGGCGAAACAATTATTTCCGGAATGGGAGAGCTTCATCTGGAAATTATGGTGGACAGAATGAAACGTGAATTTAGTGTGGAAGCAAACGTCGGCAAACCACAAGTGTCATACAAAGAGACTATCACAGGAATAGCTGAAGCAGAACACAAATACATAAAGCAGTCTGGTGGAAAAGGACAATATGGACACGTAAAGCTCAATATAAAACCACTTGAAAAACTTGAAGAAGGTGCAAAAATTCCAAAAAATGTGAAGCGATATGATGATTTTGAATTCGTAAACTCAATTAAAGGAGGAGTTATTCCGATTGAATTTATTCCTGCTGTTGAGAAGGGCGTGAAAGAAGCGATGGACAGAGGTATCGTCGCTGGTTACAAACTCGTAAATATTTCTTGTGAACTTACTTTTGGTTCTTACCACGATGTGGATTCATCTGAAATCGCATACAAAATTGCCGCATCTCAAGCTTTTCAAGAAGCGGCAAAGCACGCACGACCAGTTATTCTTGAGCCGATTATGAAACTAGAAGTGACTGTCCCAGAAAAATTCTTTGGCGACATTACAGGAAGTCTTTCATCAAAACGCGCGACGATTGAAGGTTTTGAAGACCGACCAGCAAATATAAAAGTAATTCGTGCGATGGTGCCTCTTTCAGAAATGTTTGGATTTACAACACAGCTTCGCTCAATGACAGAAGGACGAGGAAATGCTGGAATGGAATTTGATCATTACGAAATCGTGCCCCCAAACGTGGAGAAGACTATTGTGGAGAGTAGGAAACTCTAGCATAATAAAGAGATAATAATTAACATTTGATTTTATGGAAAAGAAAAATCTGAAAAGTGTTATTGTACTGTCTCTAGCTCTGTTTCTTGTCACGTCTTTTGGTGTGGTTCAGTATATGAAAAACATTAGTAGTATTGAGCGTGAGAATTCTCTTGCAGCGTCACTACAATATTATAAGGGTATTGTTTCTGAATCAAAAAC
>CALRHW010000025.1 GCA_943359555.1 Parcubacteria group bacterium
GAGTTTTTCTGTTATTTCGTAGTTGAAAAATGCTTTTTTATTTTGAATATATGCCGACATAAAATAACTATAACAGATTTGCGTGTTATTCATTAGTGGTCCGCTTTATTTTATTGTATAATCCCTTTATGAAATTATTTAAAGAAAAAGGTAAGAAAAATATAAAAGTTGTGTTGAAAAAGATTCCGCAAAAAGGCGGACAGGGCGGGCATGGTGGTCGCAGTGAAAAAAGAAAAATGTGGACAAATGTCGCGACGACGTTTATCATTTTTTTTCTAATCATTTCTCTTTACTCTTTTATTGCAGATTCTGGCAAAAAAACAACCGCTATTTCCATAAGCGAGCTTGCTCGTGATGTAAATGCAGGTCTAGTATCTGACATTGTAGTAAAAGGGGAGAATCTAGATATTACATACGTAAGTAAAGACGGCGTCACAGCCGAAAAAACGACACAAAAAGAAGAAACGACCGCTCTTTCTGATACATTAAAAAATTATGGTGTCACTCCAGCACAACTCGGCACTGTAAAAATTGAAATCCAAAAAGAAAGTGGTTTTTGGTATTGGCTTATAAATCTAGCGCCGATTATTATTCCAGTTCTTTTTATAGTTTTCTTTTTATGGTTTATGACACGTCAAGTAAAAGGAGCGGGAATGCAAGCGTTTACTTTTGGTGAATCAAAAGCGCGACTTGTCTCTCCTGATGATAAAAAATCTCGCGTAACTTTTAAAGATGTCGCGGGCGTAAAAGAAGCAAAAGAAGAACTCAAGGAAATCGTAGATTTTTTGCGTAATCCAAAAAAGTTTCTAGACATAGGTGCGCGTATTCCAAAAGGTATATTACTTATGGGCGCTCCCGGTACTGGGAAAACTCTTCTCGCGCGAGCTGTCGCAGGTGAAGCAGGCGTAGCTTTCTTTTCAATCTCTGGTTCTGAATTTGTAGAAATGTTTGTCGGTGTCGGTGCGTCACGTGTGCGCGACCTTTTTAAAGTAGCAAAACAAGCCGCACCGTCAATAATTTTCGTAGATGAAATAGACGCTGTGGGACGTGTGCGTGGTGTCGGTGCGGGCGGAGGAAATGATGAGCGCGAGCAAACTTTAAACCAGATTCTTGTAGAAATGGACGGCTTTGAGCCAAATGAAAAAGTGATTGTGATGGCGGCGACCAACAGGCCAGACGTTTTAGACCCTGCGCTTTTGCGACCGGGACGTTTTGACCGTCGTGTTACTTTAGATTTTCCAGACCGTCACGACCGCGAAGAAATCCTCGCTATTCATTCAAAATCAAAGCCATTTACTGACGACGTAAACTTGTCTGTGATTGCAGAGCGTACTCCGGGATTTTCTGGCGCCGATCTTTACTCACTAATGAACGAAGGAGCAATTCTCACCGCACGCGAAAACAGAAATCAAGTATCACAGTATGATCTCATTCGTTCTATTGAAAAGGTAATGCTTGGTCCAGAACGTCGCTCCCACCTGTTGAGTAAAAAAGAAAAAGAAATTACCGCATATCATGAAGCGGGTCACGCACTCGTCGCGTCTGTGCTTCCATACGCTGATCCAGTGCATAAGATTTCTATTATCTCTCGTGGACGCGCAGCGGGCTACACTTTGAAACTGCCACTTGAAGACAAAAAAATGCAATCAAAGAAAGAATTTTTAGACGACATCGCGGTGTCACTTGGTGGATATGTCGTGGAGAAAAACATATTCCACGACCTCACTACAGGTTCTTCAAACGATCTCCAAGTGTCTACGGCTCTCGCTAGAGATATGGTCACAAGATATGGAATGTCTGAAAGAGTTGGACCTATTGCACTAGAGGGTTCTGGCGGGCGTGCACTTTTTGGTCGCGGAGTAGAGGATAAAGAATATTCACAGGAAGTGAGTGCGATGATAGACAGCGAGGTTTCAAAAATCATGAAAGAAGCGTATGTCATTACCGAAGACATCATCACAAAATATAGAAAACTTTTGGATATTATTGCTTTGCGACTTATTGAAACAGAAACTATTGAAAGGGAAGAGTATGAAAAAATAATTATTGCCAACGGAATTCCGCTCAAGAAAAAGATGGATATTGAACACGCGGGGTAGGGTGTTTTTAAGCAATGTAATGAATTCGTAGAAACCACGTCTTATATGAGGTATTGTGTTTTTGTCGTTATTAAGTTATCATTAAGTTATTATTAAATTATCATTTATGAATAAATTTACAAAATTATTTTTAGGTTTAGTTTTGTTTGCTACTTTAGTATTACCAAATGTATCAGATGCATCCGCACCCAAGTTTGGAAGTAGAGGTGCTGACGTTATTACACTTCAGAAAGAATTGATTTCAGAAGGTTTCAGTATTTCAGCAGGACCTACTGGATACTTTGGTGCTCAAACACAAGCAGCTTTTTCTGCTCGTGCAGTTTTTAAAGCTAAAGGTGCTACTCCAGGATTTTCACTTTCCACAAGTAACATCGCTCCACCAAGGTTTCCATCTGCAACGGATACTACAGTCTCAACAATAAAACAAACCGTATCAGCTACAGATTGTGCAGTAGGACACAAGTTTAGTTCAAAGACTGGAAAATCTTGTTTGACTCAAGATCAAACCTCATCATCATGTACTAAAGGAGATTCGTATGACACCGCCTCTGGTGTTCGTTGTACTAATGTTCCAAAATCAGCTGCTGTTTCTACCACCACCGTCACACTGATTACGCCAAACGGTGGTGAGACTTTTATAAAAGGTAATTATTACACCATACAGTGGAATTCCACTAGCAGTAGCACTGTCTCTCTAATCCTTAGAAACCAGACCGCCTCCACTAGTCATTATATTAATCCTGCAATATCTGGTACAAGTTCTTACAGCTGGATAGTCCCTACATATATATCAGGTGGATACTATAAAGTTACGGTCACGGACGTAGAGGAATCATCTTCTTCTGATTCTAGTGACAACTCGTTTTTTATAGCTTACACAGCTAGCGACGCTGATGTAAATAATGATGGGACAGTAAACGGTGTTGATCTTGGAATGGTGTTAAGTGCTTGGGGTTCTTATAATGGTCAAAGAGCTGAAGATATAAATGAAGATGGAACTATAAATCAAGCGGATGTGACTATACTTAATAGCATGTGGGGGCAAGTACTATAAACACACTCACACAGAACACATCAAAAAAACCGCATCACTGCGGTTTTTTTGATGATGGTGCACGTGCCAGGACTCGAACCTGGGACCAGTCGTGTATAAGACGACCGCTCTACCAACTGAGCTACACGTGCGTTCCTAGATAATATAGCAATTATACTTCTTTATCAATTATAGTATAATGGTCGTGTAAAGCTTCTATTATTGAAAAAACAAACATTTATTTTGCACTTTTATTTGCATTTGTTTTTTTCTTCAATATTTTTTCCCCATCAGTATCTTTTGCCCAAAGTACTTCTTGCATAACGCTTACTAAAGATCTGTATGTCGGTTTGAGTGACTCAAGCACTCAAGGAGAAGTGTCTATACTTCAAAACTTTTTAAGGGCAAAAGGTTATTCTACCGCTTCAAGTGCCACAGGGTTTTTTGGTGCTGGAACACTAGTGGCCGTCCAGAATTTCCTGATTCCCGCAACTTATTCAAAATGAATTTTTCCGTTTTGAATAAGTTTTGCTTTTAAAAGCGCGTGATTTTTAAGTTGTGGATCTTTATCTATCATTTTTTCCGCTTCGTGACGCGCAGCTTCCACCATTTTAATATTTTTTATCGCTTCCATCGCAAGGTCGGAGATACCCCACTGTTTTCTGCCGTAAAGTTCACCTGCGCCACGTTGGGCAAGGTCAAATTCCGCGAGCTCAAAACCATTTTTTGCGGTCTTGAGTGCTTTCAATCGGTCTAAAGTCTTTTGTGTTTTTGTTTCAGCAAAAACATAACAATATGATTGATGATTGCTTCGCAAAACGCGACCACGAAGCTGATGAAGTTGTGCCAGCCCAAATCTTTCTGCCCCTTCTATAATAATAACTGTTGCATTTGGAACATTTACACCCACTTCCACCACAGATGTCGCTACTAAAATGTGTATATCACCATTTTTAAAATCCATCATCACATTATCTTTGTCGGTCGGGTTCATTTTGCTATGAAGAATACCGATTTTGTATTCGGAAAAAACTCCTGCTTCAAGTCGCTTTGCTTCTTCCGTTACGGATTTTACATTTAGCGCGAGTTCTTTTAATGGATCAGGTTCAAAAATGCGCGGACAAATAATATAGGCCTGTCGTCCGTCCGCGATTTCTTTTTTTACTTTTTCATACACTTCCTCGCGTTCGCTCGGCAAAATAATTTCTGTAACGACAGGTTTTCTGCCGTGTGGCATTTGATCAAGTAAAGTCAAATCAAGGTCGCCGTAAATAGTGAGTGCGAGAGTGCGGGGAATAGGTGTCGCGGTCATTGAAAGTAAATGCGGGACGATATTGTCTTTTTGTCGCAAAGCTTTTCTCTGTGCCGTACCAAAACGGTGTTGTTCATCAATGATAATGTAAGCGAGATTTTTAAATTTAACCGTTTTTGCAATGAGCGAATGCGTGCCTATCAAAATGGGAATAGTGCCTTCCGCGACCCATTTTAGTAGCTGAGTGCGGGAAATATCTGTCGCTTTTGTCGGGTTTGTTTTAGAAGGAAACTTTTTGCAACCGCTAGATGTGATGAGTCCAATATTGATATTTAAATATGAAAAGAATTTTATGAAAGATTCAAAATGTTGCTCAGCGAGGATTTCTGTCGGAACCATATACGCCGTTTGCAGATTACCAAATTCTCTCTGTGGCGGAGGAGTGGTCGTCACTGCATAGACGGTCGCTGCTGCGACAGCTGTTTTTCCAGAACCCACATCACCTTCAAGGAGACGAGACATCGGATGATTTTTGCCAAAATCTTCCATAATATATTTTATCGCGCGATTTTGTGCATCAGTTGCAGTAAAAGGAAAACGGTCTACAAAATCTTTTATTTCTTTCGCTGATTTTTTAATTTTGAAAGACGGCAATGTTTCGTATGTTTTTTTCTCGCGAAATTTTTCTAGCTGAATGATAAAAATTTCTTGAAAAGCAAAACGTTTGCGCGCAGAAACACTGTCATCTTTTTTCTTTGGTGCATGAATCCAGATGAATGCGGTTTTGATGGTGGGCAAGCTGTATTTTTCCAAAATTTCCACAGGAATAGGATCTTCAATCGTGTCTAAAATTCCACTCCTGAAAACTTTTTGCAAAGTGTGGTAAAGCCAGCGCGACGTTATACCTTTACTTTCGCCATATACAGGAAAAGCAAAACTTTTGTCGCTTCCATCGCCGTCTGCACCATCCTCACCGTTCGCATATTTAAAAAGTGAATCGCCGACACCAGTAGGCAATGTGCCAATACTTTCTATCTCTGGATTTGTAAAAGAAAGCACACCTTTTTCTCCATTTTTTCTTTCGCTCACTTTTCCATCTACTTTTACAAAAGCTCCTTCCTGAATCATTTTCGCAATATACGGCTGATGAAACCAGACAGCTTTTATTTTTCCTGTTTCGTCTTCTATGGTTGCCTCGGACATTGCGACACGACTTTTGAAAGTTTTTTTTATTTTCAATCCAGTGACTTTCCCGTATACCGTCGCGACGTCATCTTTTTTCAAACTTACAATAGTACAAGATTGCGCTATTTCTTCATGTCGTAAAGGGAAATAGTAAAGTAGGTCTTCCACAGTGTGGAGGTCAAGTTTTTTGAGGCCTTTGTACTGGATTTCTGTGAGGCGAAACTCGTCTTTTAGCGTGGATGTAGGAGTCATTACGCTATTATATCCAAAATATGGAATAAATTATATAATGAAAATGATTAGGGAAATTATGTAGTAAGATTGTTTAAAATATTATGAACACCTACAATTGGTACTCACAACTTATCAGACCGACATGGGCTCCACCTAGCTGGCTCTTTGGGCCAGTGTGGACAGTACTGTATGCGATTATTGCCGTTTCTTTTGGTGCTGTTTTTTACAAAGCATTTACCAAGCAGATTTCGCTCATGGTGGCACTACCTTTTGCACTCAATCTACTTTTCAACTTTGCTTTCACGCCAATACAATTTGGGCTCAAGAATAATCTCCTTGCATCACTTGATATTCTGCTTTTCATCAGCACACTCATCTGGGCACTTTATGCTATCTGGCACGGCTCACCCTCACTTCGCTGGGTTGTTTATGTAAACATCCCGTATCTCCTCTGGGGAACATTTGCCACTTGTTTGCAATTAACAATTACATATTTAAATAGATAATGGGTACTGTTAAAAAAGCTTTTGATCCACGCTTTAAACCAGACCTCACTCCAAAAGAAATGCTCGATCTTGGGGTTTTTGTCGAATTTTGGCGGAGGGTATTAGACGAAGTTAGAACTTCGTTAATGCTGTCAGATTACATTAAGTTCGACATTGTTAAAAGGTGGTAGAATTTATTTTGCGATGCAACTCTGTCCTGATTGGATATAACCACCGTTGCAATACCATCTGTCCCCGTAGTAATTCAGCGATGCATTCATTGGAACAATAACCTTATTACATTGATTTGCTGTGTAGTTTTTATTATATCCACTATTGCAGACCCAATCATCTCCAAAATAGTTAAGGCTAGCATTTGTAGGCACAATGACTGGGTCACATTGATTTGCTGAACGGTTCTTCTTATATCCACTATTGCACACCCATCCGACAAAATCACCAAAATAGTTAAGCGACGCATTAGCGGGTATCATTACTCTGTCACAAATATCAGTCTGATAATTTTTCTTATATCCACTATTGCAGACCCAATCATTTCCAAAATAATTTAATGAAGCATTAACTGGTACCGTAATCCTATCGCACTGATTTGCTGTGTAGTTTTTCTTATATCCATTATTGCAATACCAGCCGCCGTATTGACTTGCGGTTGCATTAGTAGGAACACTCATTTCGGTCCGATTTGAAGAGGTGGAAGTCGAAGGATTGTAAGTGGTGCCCGAAGAGCCAGATTCGTAAAGCGACATTGCCCCTGTGTATGCATTGAGCAAATAAAAAGGTATAACAAATAACAGCAAACCAACGAACATAATGAGTAATAAAGGCACTCTCTTTTGCTTTTGGAATGAAAAAATTACAAAAAAGAGAGCCAAAAAACCTATTCCTTGGATGAGTATTTGATCCACAATTTAAATTGTAGCACAGTTATTGGCGGAGAGAGTGAGATTCGAACTCACGGTTCCTGTAAAGGAACGACGGTTTAGTAAACCGTTGATTTAAACCACTCATCCATCTCTCCTTTTTTGCACGCGATTTTATTTTTTATTTCATAAAATCTTTCTCTGAAGTACTTTGTCGGCGGAGACGGCGAGATTCGAACTCGCGAGGCTTTGACACCTGCCCCCTTAGCAAGGGGGTACGTTAGACCACTCTGACACGTCTCCAAAGTTACTAGGATAATGTAACATATTCTGGCGCTTTTCGCGAGAAAAACTTTATCTTTTCTTTATGGAAAATTGATACTGGTTGTGATTTTATTACCCTATGGACAAAAATAACTATTCTTCCAAAGCTGGGATAATTCCCAGTGAAAACATCGGAAGTAAGATTTATATGATTAGAAAGGAAAAGGTTATGCTGGACAGTAATTTGGCCCTGCTTTATCAAGTGACAACAGCCGCCCTAAATCAGGCAGTTAAAAGAAATATCGAAAGATTTTCTGCTGATTTTATGTTTGCCTTAAACAAAGAAGAAGCAAGCTTGATATCACAATCTGTGATATCAAGTTATGGAGGTCGAAGAAATACGTTTTTTGCTTTTACTGAGCAAGGTATTGCAATGTTCTCAAGTGTCTTGAGAAGCGCTCGCGCAATCCAAGTAAATATCCGGATAATGAGAACTTTCACAAGACTACGACAAATGTTGTCGTCTCACAAAGAGTTGCGGGAGAAAATTGAGCAGTTAGAGAAAAAATATGATGGACAGTTTAGGCTTATTTTCAAAAAGATTCAGCAACTCATAGCCGAAGAAGAGAAGCCAAAAAGTAGGATTGGTTTTGGTGAAAAGTAAATATTTAAGGTCGCAATTTGCGACTTCCAAACTAGTGTGCAATAGCAATCGCGCGTACTGAAAGCGCGCCAGCTTGCAGAAGCG
>CALRHW010000026.1 GCA_943359555.1 Parcubacteria group bacterium
TTTTCAAGTGTAAAACGAGTAACTAAAAAAATAAGTTTCTCTTTTAAATTTAACTTATTTAATCGTTTTTGATAGAAATCCTTAAATAAAATGAGATCTCCCGTTCTCTCAACATAAGATTCCCACAAAAAATCTCCACCAGTACGAATTATTATTTTTTTCTGAAGCAAATTTGCAGCACACACTGCAGGAAAGCCAACAGAAAGAGTATCCAGTGCAATCACAAAATCTGTTCCAAACATCGCAAAAAAACTCCGCCAAAAAAAAAGTTCGTGACGAATAATGGGCGGAAGTTTACGCTCCAAAACATAAGTAAGGATTTTTACACTATGCCCCTGCCTTCGGAACTCATTTTCTATCTCTAGTGCATACTGCGCTGGACCACCCACCTGTGGCGGATAAATACCTGTGCATATGAGGATTTTCATGTATATACCCTATCAGATTTTGGTAAAAAAAGCAGTTTTCATATCATCAACCACATCTTCCCAATTGTACTTTTCTGCGACCAAACGAGAAGCATTTGCGACGATTTTTTTGCGTAACTCAGTGTCGTCTAAAATCCTATTTACACTTAAAGCGACACTTTCTGGATTATCCACCTGACAAAATACACCTGTTTCGTTTTCTTTTAGAAAATCTACAATTCCGCCGACAGGAGTAGCAATAACAGGAATTCCTGCAGACATCGCTTCAATAAAAGAATTACCCATACCTTCAGAGCGAGATACACGGATAAAAATATCAGAAATTTTTAAATATTTTGGAATTTCTTTATATTCAACCCAAAAATCATTGAAAAACACACGACTTTCAACGCCTAAATCTCGTGAAAGTTTTTTTAGATCTTCTTCTAGCGGTCCTGTTCCGATAATTAAAAATTTAATATTTTCTGGAAGAAGGGGTAAGGCACGCACAACATCAGCTACACCATTTTTTTGCACAAGACGTGAAGTCGTAATGAGAAAAATATCTTTTTCTTCTTTATGAAAACGCCAGCGTAGTGCGCCAAGCTCTTGCTCGCTGTAATCGCGCGCAAAAAGAGATGTGTCTACTCCGTTTGGTATCACAGATATATCACCCTTGTAACCCACGTCGCGTGCAAATTTTTCTAGATATTTTGAAATGACCTGCACAGTCCGTGCTTTTTTAAAAATCATTTTATAAAACGGATACACAAGTCGTATACGCAGACGACGAGTGACATGTGTAATACTGTCGCCTTCTTGTAGAGTCAAAATAAACGGCACGCACCGAAACCACAAAAATAGAAGTGCAGGAAAACCCATATATGACATCATCGCCCACGAAGCGTTGTATTTTCTTTTTTTGTGTAAAGCGACCGCCTTTAGACTAGCCGTGAGTGGAAAAAATATTTTATTTAAATACATTGGAAAACGTAACAAATCAGAAGACGTTGGATTATCTTTTGTAAAACCAATACGATGCACGTTTACGTTGCCGATTTTTTCAAATCTAGGCGACTTGTTGTCAAAACGTAGCGTGATCATATCAAACTCTATTTCCTGCGGAGAAATCCTGTCGGTGGTTTCTTTTATAGCAATTTCAGCTCCGCCAATAATCGGATGATAAGCGATTGAAAAAATAAGTATTTTATTCATGATATTAAGCGCCCAGTATTTTACGTAAAACGTCTTCTGGAACTTCTTTGAGATTTTCTTTTACTGTCTCATTTTTTAGCGGATTTACAACTTGCTCTGAAACAAGTTTTTCATTTTTACTTTTATCTACTATTGAAGCAAGGGCTTGCTTCAAGCTAAGTAGATTTTCTTTTGATGGAATTTTTGCGTCTGGTGTGCGGGAATTTTCTTTTGGTTTTAGTGACTGCAAAGAAATACTTTGTGGTTTTGTTTCCATCTTTCCATCACCTACTACTTTTATAGACTGAGATGGATTAATTTGCGGAGTTTTTTTAGGCTGAGCTGTAGTGTGTGGTGTGGTAGCGTGAGGTGCTGAGTCCGTGCGTTTTGGTTGTGCAAATTGATTTGGGGCTACGGCTTGTTGTCTGTTGTCTCTTGCAAAACTTTTAGACGTAGGCGCATGTGCCGACATCAACCCAGATTCTGACTTACCAGACGCCGACCCAGTCACAGAGCTAGAAACTGGTTTTGAATTTATCGGTTGATGCCATGCTTTTATTTCTGCTTCCACCACCTCTTTTGGATGCGTAAACACAAGCCTAGAGTTTTCAAGAATTTCTTTTCTATATGTAGTCTCTTGTTTTGCTATTGGCGGAAGACTCGTCGCAGAAAAAGGTGACGACGCTACGCCGTCTATCATTAGTTTTAAATAAATCTGCACAAAGCCAAGATTGACCAAATCTTCTGCAGTAAATGTTGGCATAAATTCTTTTTCCAAAACTTCAGCATCAAAAGCGCCGACACGGAAAACAATCATTGTGCCTACGTTTCCAAAGACAGCGTCGCGCACCTCTTCTGACATTTGCTCTATATATTGATGCGCGACCGTTAGATTGAGCTTATATTTTCTTGCCTCAGAAAGGATATCGGCGAAAGATTCATTTGCAAAAGATTGAAATTCATCTACATATAGATAAAATTGTGGCAAAGACTGAAGCACTTTTTCGCTCACATCCGCGCGAGACATCGCACCAAGATATATTTTTGTAATGAGCATGCTCCCAAGAAGATTGGCATTGGCTTCACCCACAAGACCTTTTGAAAGATTGATGATAAGGATTTTTCTATCATCCATTACTTTGCGAATATCAAAAGTAGATTTTGTTTGACCAACTATATTCCTGACGAGAGGATTGGATACAAACTGTCCGATTTTATTTTGAATCGCCGCGCCCGCTTCTTGCATATATCTTTCTCCATATTTTTCAAACTCATCAACCCAAAAAGATTTTACTGAAGGATCAGAAACATTTGCTACTACTTTTTTACGGTAGTCTTTGTCGGAAAGCATTCTGTTTACACCTATAATCGTAGAATCTGGATACTCCAAAAGAGCAAGCAAAATATTATTTAAAATATATTCCATTCGCGCAGACCACATATCTACCCAGATCTTTTTAAACGAACTCATAAGACCGTTTGCAACAAGATGGCGTTTTGATGGACCAACGTCTTCCATCACGTTAAAAGAAATAGGATGCTCAGTATCAAACGGTGCAAAATATATTACATCTTTTATACGCTCTGCTGGAACGTATTCCAAAAGAAGGTCGGCGGTTTTTCCGTGCGGGTCAATAAAAGCCATCCCTTCGCCATTTTTAATATCCTGCACAGCCATATTTTCAAGCAGAGTAGATTTTCCCATACCTGTTTTTCCAATAACATAGACATGCTTAGTGCGGTCTTTAGACTTTATACCAAACGGGATTTTTTTGTTTCGTGCATCAGTTTGCGCGAAATATGTGACAGCGTCAGGATTCATTTTACTATTTTGGTATCATTATACCACCGAAATCTAATTCTTTAAAAGTGCACCAACGGTGTATTTATTACTAGGACTCCAAATCATCCACGACTGAACACCTGCATCATAGCTCGCTTTTATCTGTGCTTTTACTTCTGCTATGTCATAGTTACCACCATAATCAAAATCTTGAATCCATGTGCGGAGTTTTTTTGCAGAACCGCCTTTATACCAAGAAGGTGGATTAAATTTTGGCGTAGTGACGGCGATTGTAGAGGTGGCTGTTGTCGTGGCGTTTTTGTTTGCAATAAGTAAATCTAAAGCGTTGGCTTTTTTCACAGCACCAGACATTGCAAAATTAACTACTTCATATACATAATCATCTGGATTCGCCCAACCATTAAAATTTTTAGGATAATGAGATGGATAGACCATAGGCGCAACAAAATCAAAATATGGCAACGCATTTTCAAGTATCTGACCAATATTTAAATCATCATTACTTGTCGTAGTCATTCCAAAAAAATCTACAGAAGTCTTTAGTCCAGTATCTTTTAGCTCATCGTGCAAATATGCAAAAAATTCTTTTAGAACTTCAGGTTTTGATCTCCCTTTTGAGTGAGTATATAAAGTATCTTCCATTTTCCCGTCAGAAGGAAATCGTACATAATCAAAATTAACCTCATCAAAACCTATCGCATAAGCTTCTTTTGCAATTGAAGATATATAATTCCAATATTCTTTTGCACCAACATCTATAAAACCCAAACCTTTAAAATCTTTCCACGGCAAACCCGTAGACCTACTCTGTACAGCAAGATCTGGACGAAGTTTCGCAAAAAATGGATCCTGAAAAACAGCTAAGCGTCCTATAACATATATGTTTTTACTGTGAAGATATCCTACAAACTCTACCATATCACTTGCTCCACAGGTCGGTGAAATGGACGGAGAAAGTTTTGGGTCTTTTACATCAAATGCAAGTCGTCCTGTGTAATCTTTTATGTCAATAATAATAGAATTGACCTCCGTTTCATCAGCTATTTTTACCAAACTTTCTCTAAAAGGCTTTGTGCCGACGACGCACTGTGTCATATATATTGCCTTGAGCGGTTCTGGTGTTGCAATGTGTGCCACCTTTTTTTCTGGGACAATAAGCGCGGGCAAAGTGCCAGTATTTTTCTGCGACACATTATACACAGCACTATAATTATCGGAAAAAAAGGAGGAAACCGTAAAATATAAAACAAAAAATAATCCTATGCAGATCATTGCAACAAAAAAATGTTTTTGTACTTTTTTTGGTACAGACATATTAAGGTTGTGAAATCCGCTCTGGAGTATCTAGCACTGGCTCTGTTTGTGCAATTTCTTCTACTTCTTCTTTTCGTTCTTCTACAACAGCCATAGGCACACTCTCCGTATAGATTTCATTTTGACGAGATTTTTTAGTGGTACTTCTATGAACTGTTCGTTTGTAACGTGCGAGCATAAATGAAAGGGTTGAAATTGCTAATCCAGATAAAACATAAATCACCGTATCATAAGGAGAAGGAAAGCCACCATAAAGTGCAATAAAAACTATCCACAAACCAAGAATTAAAATGAAGCGATTTTTTGTAAACATATAAAAGATTATAGCAATAAATCTACAACGCTACCAATATCCCCTGCTCCCATAATTACAATAACATCATTTTCTCCAGCGGTAGAGAGAGCTTTTGCGATATCTTCAAATTTTTCATAAGACTTCACGTTTCCTTTATGCTTAGAGAGCACTTTTTCTGCGACGATTTTTGAAGAAATAGACGGGTCAAATACTTCACGCGCTGCGTAAATAGGTGTAATAAAAACATTGTCGGCATCTTTAAAAGCCTCAGCAAAATGTTCAAGATGGTCTTTTGTTCTACTATATAGATGTGGCTGAAAAATTGCTGTGATTTTTTTCTGTGGAAACATTTCCCGTGTCATAGCCAGCGTTGCGATTACTTCCGTAGGATGATGAGCATAGTCGTCATAAACTGTAGCGCCTAAAGCTGTTTTTCCTTTAAATTCAAAACGTCGCCACGTTCCTTTGAAAGAGTTGAGCGAGTTTATTATTTTTTCTTCCGAAACTCCTATAATTCTTGCTACTGTGAAAGCTGCACGCGCATTTTTTTTATTGTGTTCGCCAGCTAAAGTAATTTCGTCGATATTTGGTTTTTCTGCGGAATTGTAAGCTAAAGAATAATCGTGGATTTTGCAAGATAAATTTGTGACGACAGAAGCGATGTTTTTGTCGTTTGGTGCACATACTAAATAATCTTCTGCGCCGAGCCGTGAAGCAAGCTCACGGAAAGCAGACTGAATATCTGCAGTGTCCTTGTAATAATCTAAATGATCGTCGTCAATATTTGTCACCACTAAAATATTTGGGTGAAGATTCAAAAAAGAGCGCTTGTATTCACACGCTTCCACCACAAAATATTTACTTTTTCCAGCAATAAAATTGCTCTTCTGGTCTGAAAGTAGACTACCCACAATCACGGTCGGATCTAGCCCTGCGTCAATTAAAATCTTTGCAATCATTGCTGTCGTCGTTGTCTTCCCGTGAGTGCCAGACACAGCAATCGTATATTTTTCTTTTGTGATAATGCCGAGCATTTCTGGGTATGAATGCACGGGTATGCCGAGCTCTTTTGCACGCACAAGCTCTGGATTATTTTCTGATATCGCTGGCGTATAAATTACAAGTTCAGTGTCCTGTAAAACATTTGATGCTTGAGGTGTATATGAAATTTTCGCGCCAAGTTTTTCTAGCTCGCTTATAACAATAGATTTTGATAAATCAGAGCCTGTAACAATTTTACCTTCAAGCAAAAACATCCGAGCGATAGCCGACATACCTATTCCTCCAATACCTATAAAATGAAAACGTTTCATAAATCCTACTATACTCGTAAATGTCAAAGCGGACAATATCCATAGTTTATTTTTTAAGTTGACATGTAAGACTTAAAGATGTAATGTCGTGGAGGATTAAACTACAAATGTACATAAACAAACGATCTTAAAAGATCAGAAAGGGCGGTCAAAATGTGCCAGCCAGATGTTACTGCGGGAAGAGTTATTGGATGTAAGCCTTTCAATCCCTTCAGAGATGATAAAATTGACGGTGCCAAAATCATGCTGTTTGGAACGGCAGGTGGCAACTTCAAAATGGAGAAGGTGGGTGATCCATACTGTCCCATTGAAGACAATGCTAAAAATGGGGATATCTTCCGTTTCATAGCGCACACTGCAAATCAAAACGGCGTTGGGAGGATGTTTTTTCCAAGACCTGAGAAGTTCAATGCAATAATCGCTTCGCCAGATCACAAAGAGTGGCGGGAAATTGCTGTGGAAAATGGCGGTGTCACAATCTTACGAGGACCATTTTGTGACGGTGCAATCATCGAACAAGGAGAAGGAGTGTGTCTCACGTCGGGCGGATGTCCGACAGTATTTTTTTATGACAGTGAAACAAAAGTGGGGATCGTAACTCATGCGGGTCGCGATTGCCTCTTTGATCGCAATGTGGCGATTAATGGTAAAGCGACACAAGGTCGTTTGGACAGCGTCATAATGGCCGGTGTTTCTCTTTTATGTGAGAAAATGATGAGGTGGTACGGCGAAGGACCGAGTATTCCAAAAATCAAAGTCTTCATCACCTGCGGAATTGCAGGGACTCACTTCATTCACTCGTTAGATGACCCGACTCACGGGCATGGAAACAGGCTAGTAAAAGATCACCTTCACAAGAAGTGGCTCGGTGACTACGTCAGAACAGAGGGTGATGATTCGTATTGGGTCGGTAATGAGCTGTGGCTAAGTCGACTCATCACGCTTCAATGCGTCAGGCTGGGAATTTTGCCAGAAAACATAGTGTGCGATGGAATCGACACTTATGCGAGTGGCGATTACCAAACTGATAAACTTATGTGGCACGACAATGCGCGGGATACCAAAAGCCAAAAGCTAGCAGGTGTTCATCCGATTGTTACCCCACGTAACCTTGTTATGGTTTGCATACCATGAAATGTGCCCTCCAAGTGATGTGACAGGACTTCGGAAATTTTTAGATTGAATGCGAGTGCGCGCGGGTCTTCAAGACCCGCGCGCTTTCATTTTTATTTTATTTTTTAAAGCGATGATTTTGGCTTTTTATTTTTCTTTTTCTTTGATACCGCGACTTGTTCTGTTTTAAAATTTTTTACAATCTTATTAAACTGATCTCCTCTATCATATTCATTTACAAACATTCCAAAAGAAGCAAATCCCGGGCTAAATAAAATACTGTCGCCACCGCGAGCGAAGAAAAAAGCTTGTCTAAAGGCATCGGTCAAATCCTTCGCTTCCACTATATGCACATCGCGTAATGCGTACATATCTACTTTGATTTTTTCCGTACCAGTTGTGCCTTTTCCAGAAAGAAGAACGACAGTCGTTGCAAAATCTGGAATACATTTTAGTGTCGGCAACATATCCATATTTTTATCCGCACCACCCATGATTAACACAATATTTTTTTTCGCACCTAAAGAATTGAGAGCGACCAAAAGCGTATCTGGAGAAGTAGAATTGGTATCGTTGTAGACATCAATCCCGTTTATGGTGCG
>CALRHW010000027.1 GCA_943359555.1 Parcubacteria group bacterium
CCCCCCCCCGCAACCCTAAGTCCCCATCTTATAACCTCTACCGGGGATACTCACGATAAGTTTTTTCTTTATGTCTTTAATTTTTTTTCTAATGCTCATAATGTGTGTTTCTATAGTATTAGAAAATGGATTTGTGTTTATATCCCACACATGTTCCAAAATCATTCCACGAGAAAGCACGCGTCCCTCATTTTTCATCATATACTCCAAGAGTGCAAATTCTTTTTTTGTTAGGTAAACCTCTTTATCTTTATACATTACGCGCTGTTGGGTTGTTTCAAGTTTTACACTCTCTATTTTTAAAATTTGTTCTTCAAGAAATCTTGGTCGTCGCATTATCACATTTAGGCGTGCGAGTAACTCATCTAAAGAAAAAGGTTTTAATATGTAATCATCCGCACCAGCATTAAAACATTTTATTTTATCTTCAATTTCTCTACTCTCAGAAAGAATTATTATTGGAAATTTTTTGCCCGCAGAGCGTATTTCTTTGCAGACACTCACTGCTGATTTTTCTGGCAAAAAATACTCACAAATAAGCGCATCGTAGTCGTTTGTGCGGGCGATAAAAGATCCCTTTTCGCCATTTGACGCAAAATCTATCACAAAACCTGCAGACTCAAGACTAATTTCCAAAAACTCACGAATTTTTCTATCTTCTTCTATAATTAATATTCTCATACTTAGTATTGATATTATGTCAAGGATTGACTAAGATACTAGAATATCGTCTTTTATATGAAACCGTCAATTGTATATGTGAATAACTATTTTAACTTTTCTTTATGGATTTTTTATCTTTGAAATAGTATGTAGCGACAGATTTGAAAGTTGAAATCAAAAAAGAAGTTCCAGAAAACCACGCCGAATAAGGTGTTAATTCTGCGGAAAGATTTCTTAGTAAAATTAGTAAAGAATCGTTTGTTAAAACAACCAAAATTTTTTTATCCAAAAATTAGTAAGTAGTGTGCCAGAAGAATTCCTTGACTAACCTCACATACATATTGCACTCATTAATCAAAAACCAATAAAGAAATATGAGGAAATGTGGAAATACGTGACCTCTGAAAAGCCTGTTAAGAGTCCTTTTAAGATTAAGTATTACGGAGTGACGACTATTTAGGTAACTATTTAAAATTAAAAAGATGCCCAACGGAGTAAATAATTAGATATTTAATGACGTTGTTGAAGTTTTAAAAGAAAACGGTTTTAAATTGAACCATAAAAAGGGTAGTGTTTAGTTAACCTTCAGGGGTGACACTTGTAAGGCACCCCTTTTTCTTGATAGTATTTTAATATGGCTAAAATTTTAAAAATAAATTTTTGTTTTCCTGAGGCTGTCGGTACAAGCAAAGACGCATTTGTTGGTGCTGTTGTTCGTGATATGCGTTCAGATAAAAATGTAGGATATGCTGGCTATATCAAAAAAGAGTATTTAAAAAATCACCTCGTACGTTATTTTGATGATAAAAGTAAGAATACATAGAGGCCGTTATTGCTTAGAGAAAAAGAAAAAATAGAGAAAACGATAAAATTTGTCACAGAAAAATTCCTCAACCAATTGTCATTGCCGTCAATTTTTATTTACGTTTTTCCATGGCTTGGTAAAAAATATGACTCAGCTTTTGGCGGAGTAAACGGATTTGCTCCATACGCAAACACAATTTATTTATTTATATCTACAAAAAAGTTTTCACCACAATCACTCATAGAAACCATTGCTCATGAGTTTAATCATGCAGTCCTTTTTCATTATCGTAATTCGTCTGAGGAGATGACTCTTTTGGAAGCCCTGATATTTGAAGGTCTTGCAGAAAATTTTAGAGAAGATGTTGTGGGTGGAAAAACAGCGTCTTGGTCTAAAGCCCTAAATATGAATCAATGTCAAAAGGCGCTTTTTGGACTAAAAGGCTCACTTCATTCAAAGGGCTACAATTTATATCACGATGTTTTTTTTGGAAGTAAAAAATATAAAAAATGGACAGGTTATTCAATCGGATATAATTTAATCAAATCATTTATTAAAGAACATCCAGAGAAATCGTGGAAAGAAATAATTAAAATTAAGCCGGAGGTTATTTTTGAAATGTCTAATTTTCCAAAAAAAAGGGGGTGTAACAAATAAATTCGTCACACCCCACCAACCTGGGTAAAACTAACTTGAGCGTAATCAAGAGCATTTGGTGCATCTGCCAGATCCGCATCGGCCACTCTTTCCAGCAAACTTGCTTGTCTTACAAGTTTTCGGTTTCACTTGAACGTGCCAAGCAAACTTCTGAGGAGTCTTCATATTTTACCTCCTTCCTGACTTTAAAGGTGTTGATTTCAAGAAACCCACAGTAGATTTCTTTTGGCTGGCAATATACCATAGTTTTTAGTTTTGCTGTTATAATACTACGTATGCTTCAACACTTCGGCGAACACCTTACGATAGATGGATATGGTGGTGAAGAAAAACTTCTCGACGATAGAGGCGTTGTGTTGAAATCGCTAAACGAGCCCGTGTCGCTTTTGGGTATGAAAACACTTGCCGAGCCACAAGTATATCGTGCTGAATCAAACGGAATGAAAGATCCTGGGGGATGGACTGGTGTGGTAGTAATTATGGAAAGCCACATTAGTATTCACACTTTTCCAAAGAGGGGATTTATGAGTGCCGACGTATACACCTGCAGAAATGGTCTTGATAAGGAGCTTATAACTGACTATTTTAAAAAAGTTTTTGGTTTAAAAGAGGTTGAGATTAATTTTATAAAAAGGGGGACCAAGTATCCAAGTCAGGATATTTATTGATATAATATGTTGTTTAATTTTGATCTGGAAAATATAAAAGTTGTTTTAGGACTGATAGCGGGCATAATTGCTTTTTTAGCTTACATAATTTATGTAATTTCTATTTTAAGAGGCAAAACGAAACCCAATAGAGCCACTTGGTGGATTTGGGCATTTATGGGATTGGTGGTTGGGCTTAGTTATTACGCTTCGGGAGCTCAAAATACAATCTGGGTTCCATTTATTGAATTTATCGGACCTTTATCTATCGCATTATTGTCCATAAAATATGGAGAGGGTGGTTTAGATAATAAAACCGATTTAATCTGCCTGTTTGGTGCAATTCTTAGTGTTATTTTGTGGATTATTTTTGATAATCCAGTGATTGCCCTTGTTTCCAGTCTGGTGGTTGATTCTTTTGCTATTGTCCCAACAATTAAAAAGTCATATTTGCGTCCAGAAGGTGAAGATTTCTGGGCTTGGTTTGGCACTGGAATTGCTGATAGTTTAAATATGTTCGCTGTTGAGAAATTCATTTTCGCAATACTTGTATATCCGATTTATATGCTTGTTTCCGACCTTATCATAATTTTTGTACTTCTTTTAAGAAAAAAGGGTATAATGAAAGACATAAGTTTTCTTGGAAAACATGATTAAATTATGAAAATACATATCAGAAAAAGTAAAGTGCACGGGAAAGGAATTTTTGCTTCAAGAGATATAAAAAAGGGAGAAATAGTAGCTTTAATAAAAGGGCAGATTGTAGATCATGTTGTAGTTGACAAAAAAACTTCTGCCATGGGACCTAATTGGATTGGTTTTGGGAAAAATAAATGGATTGATGATAGAACTATCTTTAATCATATTAATCATTCATGTAATCCTACTGTTGGAATAAAGGGATCAAAAACTGTAGTTACTCTTAAAAATACAAAAAAGGGAAAAGAGTTATTGCTTGATTATTCTACTACAGAAAGTGATCAATTATGGAAATTAGACAAAAAATGTAAATGCGGTAGTGAAAATTGTAGAGGTAAAATAAAATCTATACAATTTTTACCCAAAGAAATTTTTCATAGTTATATTCCCCATATTCCAAAGTACTTTCAGAAAGTTTATATTGAATATCATAAAAAAAACAATGGAAAATAAATCAAAAAATTTTATAGTTGTTTTTATTATCTTGGTGTTTTTATCAATAGCTTTTTCATATTATACTTTTGTAATTAAAAAAAATTTTGAGATTTTTACAGACGAAGCAGTATTTAATGCATCATTATCAGAACAATAATAAAAATGGAAACATCAATTCAAACATTTATAAACATGTGCCAATGGGATACCGCAAAATTTTTAATTATTTCAGATAATGTTTTTGCTCCCCTTATATATTATTCTCACTTTTTCGCTTTAATACCGTCTTTTTTGATAGGTTTAATTATTATTTTAAGAGACAGAAAAGCTTTAATAAATCAAATTCTATTTTTTATTACTACAACATTCGCTTTGTGGATATTTGCTGACCTTGTTTTGTGGGCAAATGAAAAACCCAAGTTAATAATGTTTTTTTGGTCATTGCAAGTAATTATAGAACCAATAATCTACGCCACCTGTGTTTACTTCATCTATGTATTTATAACTAAGAAAGACATAAGCCTCAGTAAAAAATTAGGTATCGCAATCTTTCTTATACCAATTCTTCTTTTTGCATCAACAAAATTTGCACTCCTCGGATTTAATTTAAGTAATTGTTATCGAGAAACCACAGAAGGACCACTTACTTTATATGGATATGGTATTGAGATTATTTATTTATTTTGGATACTATTTCTTGCTTTTAGTAAACCTCGGTCTGCAAGCAAGGAAGAGAAACAACAAACTTTTCTTATTACTACTGGTATAATATTATTTTTACTTTCTCTTACCTCTGGCAATATTATAGGAAGTTTAACCGATAATTGGACAGTAGCACAAATTGGTCTTTTTGGTATGCCGCTATTTGTTGCCTTTTTAGCTTATATGATTGTTAAATTCAAAACTTTCAACATAAAATTAATTAGCGCTCAGACTCTCGTATTTGCACTTGGATTTTTTGTACTCGCAATTTTATTTATAAGAAAAATTGAAAATATTAGGATTGTGGTAATTTTCACTTTACTATTTGTAATTTCTTTGGGTTATGCTCTTATTAAATCCGTTAAAAAAGAAATCTCCCAACGTGAACAAATCGAAACCCTAGCCTTCGACCTCCACAACACCAACAACGGTCTTAAAGACGCCAACATTCGCCTCAGAGAAATCGATAAACAAAAAACAGAATTCGTTTCTTTTGCAACACATCAGCTACGCAGTCCGCTCACTGCGATGAAGGGTTACACTTCGCTCATTTTGGAGGGGGATTATGGTGATATCAATTTTGACCTGCGTATCGCGATAGAAAGAATTAGCGAATCTTCAAACACTCTTACAGCTGTCGTCAACGATTATCTAAACATTTCTCGTATTGAGCTCGGCACGATTAAATATGATTTACAGCCGACCGATTTAAAAGATCTCGTGAAAGATGTGATAGGTGAGCTTCAGCCAAGCATTGATAAGTTAGGACTGAAATTTAAGTTTGAAGTGAATGCGCGCTCAAAATATTTTGCGAAAATTGATACTGATAAGTTTAAACAGGTCATCGGGAATATTATAGACAACTCAATGAAATATACGCCGACTGGGTCTATCGTTGTGTCTGTCACAAAAGATGTCGCGAAAAACACAGTGCTTTTTGCAGTAAAAGATACTGGTATTGGAATGAAAGCGGGCGTTATTCCAAAACTTTTTGCAAAATTTAGTCGCGCAGAAAATGCAAACAAAGTAAATATGCGCGGAACTGGTCTAGGACTGTATGTCGCCAAAGAAATAGTGAAAGCTCACAAAGGTCGCATCTGGGCCGAATCTGAGGGCGAGGGAAATGGCTCACAGTTTTATGTGGAGTTGCCGGGGGAGAGATAATTTAACTTGGAAAGTTTTATTTTAAATAGTTTTCTACTATATATTTATAACCAACCTCTTTAACAATCTCCCACGCTCGGATATGGTCGACGGCGTTGTTATTCTTACAGCGTTCTTTATGTAAATCAACATATTCGGGCTTACTAATGACATCCCGCTAAAGATATTCCGTCATAGCGTTTATAACAATATAGTTACTCGCAATCAGAGTTTCATTTTTGTATTTTTCTTTGAATTCAGGCGTGAAACTACCACTAGAAAGGTGCATAAGTTCGTGGGTCAAGGTAATTGCAAAGCCGTCGGGTTCGTGCGTAATAGGAATAATCATGCCGTAGGCTTCTGTCGTCCTCGCAACCCAAACAATGTTTGCGACAAAGCAACTATTTAAAAAAGGTTCGTGAGTCATTTCTTCAATAGCTTGAAATATTTTGTCGTTACCTAGTGAACCCCACAACTTACGGTACTCTTTTATCTTTTCTTCAACTATAACAACGTCCTTCTTTTGTGAGGCTCTTTCGGCTGTTTTTGGGGCTAACAAGCTATGGGCTTTAGCCATATCGTCTAGCACTCTGTTGTAACGAATTACTATTTTATGTTTTTTTCCATTTGTATTTTTTTATCTTATAAAAAATAGAGGGGGAAAGCCGAAGCCAACCCACTCATTTGGTGTAGTAACCTCAGTTATCGCCATCGCAAGCACTGCCTCCAGCAATCACGCAGAGTGTTTTTCCCGGCTTTGCTCCCGTTTTTGTGATTATTTCAAACGTGTTGGGTGGATACAAAAGCTTGTCATACTTTTCATCATACATTACAATATAGTCACAATCTACTTGTGAAATATCGCTTGAAGTTTAATTAAATTTTAAGCGTTATGAAAAAAAATAAAATAAGTGCGGAAGGCGCGCGCACTCGTGCGCGCGCTAATGTTCTCAAAAAAGGTTTTACTCTAATTGAAATTTTACTCGTCCTCGGAATTATTGCTATCTTGGCGGGCATTGTGCTTGTCGCAGTAAATCCTGCGCGACAATTTAAACAAGCACGTGACTCGCAAAGAGTAAGCAATGTGAATGCAATATTAAACGCTATCGGGCAAAATATTGCCGACAATAGGGGAGTGTTTACGTGCGTCAATGTAGTGACGGTCATTCCTGCAAGTCCTGGAAAAATAATGAAATCCGCCGACGCAGGTGGTGGTAGCGGTAGCACAGGTTTTGACATCCGTCCATGTCTCGTGCCGATATATTTAGCCGAGCTTTCGCACGATCCATTACTCTCACCTCCGCAAAGTGGATATGATACAGGCTACACTGTCTCACGCGACGAAACAACCGATAGAATCACGATTTCTGCGACTGCAGAAGTTGACCCTGCGACCCCGATATCAGTGACGAGATAGCACAGCATTCACGTGACACATTTCGGCAAAAATTAAAAAGAGCCTTCAGAGCGGGCTCTTTTATTTTGCATTATTCTCTTTATTTGATATGATTTTTGAATGTGCGACGCAAGCAATCAAATGCGACGTAGCACATTGTTGCGGGCGAAGATCCGCACAACATTCCGTGGTAGCTCAGCGGTAGAGCAAGCGACTGTGGCTTACGCAGCTTCCAAAAGAAATTTTGGTTGAAAAACGAGGTTAATTGCTGGAAACCCCAAAAGGTAACTGAGGGGCAATCAGCAGCCAAGCCTGTCAAAATAACGAAAGCGTGAATTTGAAACGCGACTTTGACAGGAAGGTTCAGAGACTATCCTTTATGGAGTACTGTTTGTTTCGGCCAACAAATTAAATGTCGGCAAAGCAAATCGGAAACGCCTCGCATCCGAAAGGATGATGATATAGTCCATCCCTTTAAGTAATTAGAGGATAAATGTAATCGCTTGGTCGTAGGTTCGATCCCTACCCACGGAGCCAGTTAGTATGAAGCCCAAAATTCGGCTCGCGCGAAGCGCGAGTGAGTGTGGCGGGTGTGGCGGAATCCCAAGAATTCAAAAGGATTTCCCAAGATTTTTTCGGAGAGAAATGCAAAGCCCTTTTCGCGAGGAGGGGGTTCGAGCCAATCTTTTTGAGAAAATTTTTCTTGTCCTCAAAATTTTCTCCGGAAGCGATA
>CALRHW010000028.1 GCA_943359555.1 Parcubacteria group bacterium
CAAGTTTCAGAATTCGTTTTTTCGCCAAAATTCGGAGCGTCGCAAAGCGACGCGACTGGGGTTTCCGCCAGAATTCGCCAAGGGTTTTTGAAATCCAAAAAGAGCGAGCGGGACGCGAGGCGGGGGTTCTCTGTTCTCCGAACAGTCAAAATAGTAATTTTGTGAGCCAATCTTTAAGCGATAATTATCAATATTTAACATAAACCTTTTTCTATGAACAAATTCTTTCTTTATGCGAGAAAATCTACCGACGAGCCAGATCGTCAGATTTTGAGTATTGAATCGCAGATTGACGAGTTGAAAGAATTTGCCGAGCGAGAGCAGTTAGAAATTGTTGAAACTTTTGTTGAATCTCAAACCGCCAAAGAGCCGGGGCGTCCAATTTTCAACAATATGCTCTCGCTCATAGAAAAAGGGAAAGCGTCGGGAATTTTAGCTTGGCATCCCGATAGATTGGCGAGAAATAGTATTGATGGTGGGAAGATAATCTATCTGTGCGACCTCGGTAAAATCAAAGAGCTAAAATTCCCGACCTTTTGGTTCGATGCTACGCCACAAGGTAAGTTTATGTTAAATATTGCTTTTGGGCAGAGCAAATACTATGTAGATAATCTTTCAGAGAATGTGAAGCGCGGACTTCGGCAAAAAGTAAGACGAGGCGAACAAAGCGGTCAAGCTCTCACTGGATATTTGAATGACAAGTTGAACAAGAAAATTATTCCCGACCCCGAAAAATTTCGCCTCGTCAGAAAAATGTTCGAAGTCTACGCTACTGGAAATTATTCTCTGAAAGATACAAGGAATTTGCTCGCCCAAAAGGGCTTGGTGTCTAAAAATGGTAAAGTTCTCACTATTTCAAACACGCAGATGATTTTGAAAAATATTTTTTACTACGGAATGTTTAAATTTAACGGAGAACTTTACCAAGGAAAGCACGAGCCAGCGATTACAAAGAAACTTTTTGATAAGTGCGCGGAAGTTTCGGCGAGGAATGCTCACCCGATGAAGCGAGGAATTATCAAAAATGTTTTTCGTGGAATATTTTTGTGCGGAGAATGTGGCTGTGGTATTACTAGCGAAGTGCAGAAAGGTCATACCTATTATCGTTGTACCAAAAAGAAAGGTGTTTGCGCGCAAAAATATATCCGCGAAGAATTCCTCGCCGAACAAGCGAATGACATTATCAAAAAAGTTTCTTTGTCGTCCGAGTGGAAAGAATTCATGCTCGCTGAACTAGACAAGGAACAAGCGAGCAGTTTCCACTCCGACGCCCTTTTCGTTCAAAATCTGAAAAATCAAATCAAAAGTGTTGAGGAGACGCTAGATAGGCTTCTTGACGCTCATTTGGACAGCACAATCACGAGCGAGGAGTATATCGCCAAGAAGCAAAAGCTCCTCAACCAAAAAATTGATTTTTCAGAGAGATTGAAAGATTTTGAGCGAAAAGGCAATCGTTGGCTCGAACTTTCTAAACAATTCATTTTAGACAGTAACCAAGCTGTAATTATCGCTTCCGAAGAAAATCTCGAAGCCAAAAGAGATTTTCTTAAAAAGATTGGCTCGAACCCCCGCCTCGCGTCCCGCTCGCTCTTTTTGGATTTCAAAAACCCTTGGCGAATTCTGGCGGAAACTCCAGTCGCGTCGCTTTGCGACGCTCCGAATTTTGGCGAAAAAACGAATTCCGAAACTTGGCTGGGGGACTTGGATTCGAACCAAAATAAATAGCTCCAAAGGCTATTGTCCTACCATTAGACGATCCCCCAATAAAACATACAATACTGCAATTTTGCACTCTTAGCAAACAGAAATAATCGCAACCTCAAGAGGTAAATGGGCGATATAAGCTCGGCTTGAATTTTCATAAGCCGTAAGCATTTCTAGCAATACAGATGAAGAAATATTTATATCTTTCTCCCCGCTTAGTTTTTTGAGCCACAAAAAATCTTCCTGCGAAACTTGTGACGCGATTTGTTTTTCCATGGCTGGTGCGAAGCGAAGTAAAAGCACGAAACGCATTTTTTCCAAAAGCATTTTCATAAATACAGACATATCTACGTTTTCGTTCACCGTCGCCTGCACCACTGTCAAAGCTCTTTCTTTATCTTTGTGTGCAATCGCTTCAATGATTTCGTTTATAAGTGTCGCGCGTGGGGCACCAGTAATCGCTTCTACTTCGGCGAGGGTAATTTTTTGGGCGGTGTTGGTGTTGGCGAGGGCGCCCGCAGGCGCGCCCGTTGTCACATCAGCCGAGCTGATAACTTTCTGGAGAATTCCTAACGTGTCGCGAAACGAACCATCGCCCAAAAGTGCGATAAGGTCGGCAGACGAAGCGTCCAATTCAAAACCTTCTTTTTTTGCCACATCCACGACATCATTTTTCAACATTGGCTGACTCGGCTTTTTGAAAGTAAGTGTCTGGCAACGTGACACAATTGTCTCTGGCAACTTTTCTATTTCTGTTGTCGCAAGAATAAAAACGACATACGCAGGTGGCTCTTCAAGAGTTTTGAGAAGAGCGTTGAATGCTTCTTTTGTAAGCATATGAACTTCGTCCACAATATAAACTTTGTATTTTGATTCAAAAGGGAGCGTCTGCACCGACTCGCGAATTTCTCGCACGTCATCTATTCCACGATTGGATGCAGCGTCTATTTCATAAAGATCGTTTGCACTCGTACCGATTTCTTTTGCAAAAATGCGTGCAATACTTGTTTTACCTGTTCCGCGAGAACCAGCAAAAAGATACGCGTGAGAAATATTTCCTTGTTTAATAGAACCTTCTAAAACATTTACAATATGATCTTGACCTATCACATCAGCAAATTTCTGCGGGCGATATTTTCTGTAAAGCACAACTCCTTGCGCACCGTTGCCCTGAGTGTCGTCTTTTTCTGAGCCAGATTTTTTCATGTACTGATTATATCAGAATTTATATGTGTTTTTACAATCTCTTCTATTTGACTTGCAGTTTCTGCTTCCATTAGCTTGACTCGCAGTTCTTTTGCACCATCCCAACCATTTACATAAGCCTTGTAGTGTTTTTTCATAATAGCAAAATTCTTAGTATCTCCGAGAAGCTCTTCAAATAAATAGGTGTGCTCTACCATTATTTTTAGTCTATCTGCGATTTTGGTCGGCATTTTTTCTGGAGCAAAAAGCCACGGATTTCCGAAAATTGCACGACCGAGCATTACACCATCAGCACCACTTTCTTTGGCCTTTTTCTCTGCGTCTACAATATCAAGTGCATCGCCATTTCCAAAGATAAGTGTTTTACTTTTTAATCTGTCACGAATTTCCACAGCACGCCTTACTTCTTCCCATCTTGCTGGCACTTTTGACATTTCTTTTCTTGTGCGAGCATGAATTGTGATAACTGCTGGCTCCTCTGCAAGAAGTTCTGGAAGCCAAGTGTCTAGTTCATTTTTATTAAATCCTATTCTTGTTTTTACAGATACAGGTAAATCACCCGCACCTTCTTTTGCTGCACGCAAAACGGCGCGAGCGAGCGCTGGATTTTTAATCATTGCTGCGCCAGCACCTTGTTTTTCAATGCTTTTATCAGGACAACCCATGTTGATATCAATACCGTCAAAACCAAGCTCGCGCGCGAGCTGCGCCGCGCGCCTCATCATCTCAGGCCTTGCCGTAAAAAACTGTGCCACTATCGGACGCTCCGTCTCCGAAAAAATTAAGTCTTTCATAAGCGCTTCATTTCCACCCATAAAAAGCCCATCAGCAGACACAAACTCTGTCCACATTACATCTGGTTTTCCATATTTTGCAATGATACGACGAAAAGCCGCGTCAGTGACATTGGCCATTGGCGCGAGGACAATAATCGGGCGGACAAAATCGCTACCAGCTTTTCCCGCTAAAGCAAGAGCTTGCGCAATTTTTTCATCTTTAAGTTTTCTCCAAAAATTATTCATAGAGCACTACCTTAACTTAAAAAACAGTTTTTTACCAAAACGTAAATCAACATAATTTAATTTTGCAATAAAATCATCTACTTTTGGAACAGTAATCTTATCATCCAAAAGTGAGTTAAAATTTTCAAGTGTTACAGAAAAATCTTCGCGGGCACTCAGAAATATTTTTCCACCACTACTCAGACGCAATTCTATACCATCATCATCAAACAAAATCACATCCGTAACCAAAAAACCGAGCTTTGTTGCTTCACCAATAAAACTACCTATATCTTTAAACTCTTGATTTGAAACGTACTGCTTAGAAATAGGATCAGTCGTAGACGCTATGTGTCCGTAATATCGCACATACACATTTGCGGAAAATTTTGGAGCTTTTGTAAATATGAGCCCGTCTTTATTTATAAAATAACAATCATCAGAAAGTTTTAAGCTGTCTACGCTTTGCAAATCACTTTTACACCACAAAGCGTTTGGTTTGCGTTCTTCCACCATTACACCGATAGATTTTAAATTTTTATAAAAAACATTTACAGATTGCACGCGAGAAAAATTACGCAAAATATCTGCTTCTATTTTTTTGCGAGGGTAAATTAAAATATTACTTTTTGAAAAAAACCAGAGATAGTTGCCAGCAATCTCCGCACGCACATATTTATCTAACTCATCGCGAGTAATCACTTCATTTCCTTCTATATCTATAGTATTAATAGTCAGACTAGATAAATGAGAAAAATACGGAGGAACAACCAAAACCACAGCTAAAACTACCAGCGTCAAAAAAAACTTTAACAAAAACTGATTTCTTTTTTTGCGAGCAAATTCTGGTGAACGCAAAGTAGAGCGACGTTTTGACATTAACTATTCTTTATTTTTTCTTGATAATTCCTTTTCCCATATATTTGTGTAGGACTCCAGGAATAATTATTGAGCCGTCTTCTTGTTGATTGTTTTCAATGATTGAAATAAGAATACGAGGAAAAGCCATCGCTGTGTTGTTTAAAGAATGCACAAATTTCATTTTTCCATCTACATCTTTGTAACGAATATTTAACCTACGAGTCTGAAAATCATGAAAATATGAAGATGAATGTGTTTCGCCGTATGAATTTTCTCCAGCACGCCAAGTTTCAATATCATATTTTTTTACTTGCCCAAGTCCAAGATCACCGCCACAATTTATGACGACATGATAAGGTAAGCCAAGTGCTTCTACTAATTCTTCTGCGTTTCTAGTCAGCTCTTCGTGAAGAGCGACAGACGTTTCGTGATTGGCTTCGCAAAGCACCACCTGTTCAAATTTAAAAAATTCATGAACACGATAAAGGCCTTTCACATCTTTACCGTGACTCCCCGCCTCGCGCCGAAAACACGGAGAAAATGCAAGCATTTTTAAAGGAAATTTTGTGCGATCTAAAGTTTCGTCCATATAATACGACATCGCACCAGCTTCACCTGTGCCTGCGAGATATTCGCTGTCTTGAGTTTTATATAAATCTTCTTCACCTTGTGGCAAAAAACCTGTGCCAAGAAGTGACTCACGACGCACAAGTGAAGGCACCATGATCGGAGTAAAACCGCCTTTTGTGGTGAAGTGGTCAATGATAAATTGCCAAAGTGCAAAGTTGAGTAGTGCACCATCATTTTTTAAATAATACCCGCGAAAACCAGACACTTTTGCTCCACGTTCAAAGTCCGCCATGTCTAGATTTTCCATGAGCTCAATGTGAGTTTTTGGTTTGAAATCAAATTTTGGAATTTCACCCCAAGTGCGGATTTCTTTATTGTCTTTATCGCTTTCACCTTCTGGCACAGAAATATCTGGCACGTTTGGCACTTGTATCATGTACATTTGCCATGCACGCATCACGTCTTTAAGTTCATCTTCTTCTTTTTGAAGTTCATCTTTTAATCCGCGCATTTCTTCAATAAATTTTACGCGGTCTTCGGGAGACGCGTTTGTGATCTTTTCGTTGTAATCATTTTGCTGTGTTCTTTTTGCCTCAATAACAAAAAGAAGTTTGCGACGTTTGTCGTCTATAGTAAGGAGCTCGTCTACACTAAAATCTATGTGCTTTTTACGCGCCGCTTCTTTGACGAGGTCTTTATTGTCTCTGATGAATCTAATGTCTAACATTCTACCTATTTTAGCACAAGTTTTAAAAAATAAATAAAGAAAGTGTGCTAAAAAGGGGGTCGCGAGGCTGTCGAGCCGAGCGTTTTAGGATTTTTTAAGCTTCAAAAAATCCGTACCCTTTTTAGCACACTTTCTTTATTTATTTCTTTAACTTTTCTTTATAATTCCTTGATACCAAAAATGCTTCAATTTTACTGTGACTAATTTAAATAAAAAATATCCACTCGCGGTGCTATTGCCTACAGATTTCCCTCTATTATTGAAGGAGATAAATGACCCGCCCAAAAAGCTCTATATAAGAGGAGTGCTTCCGCCACAAAAAGACGCCAAGGGTTTTGAAACAAAATTTCTTTGCGTAGTCGGCTCGCGGGCTTTTACGAGTTATGGCGAGGAAGCTTGTCGCAAGCTCATACTTGGCCTGCGAGGATACAATATATGTATAGTGTCGGGGCTTGCACTTGGGATTGATGGTATCGCCCATCGTGCGGCACTTGAAGCGGGGTTGCTCACGATTGCAATACCTGGCTCTGGGCTTGATCCACGCGTTCTTTATCCACGCGCAAACGTGCATCTTGCAGAAAAAATTCTTGAAAGTGGTGGCGCTATTATTTCCGAAGAAGAGCCAACGTATCACGCGACGCCGTATAGTTTTCCAAAAAGAAATCGCATCATGGCGGGAATGTCGCATGCAGTGCTCGTAATAGAAGCGCTACTAAAATCCGGCACACTTATTACTTCAAAATATGCGACTGATTACAATCGTGACGTGTTCACTGTGCCTGGCTCTATTTTTTCTCGCAAATCAGACGGACCACATATGCTTATCCGTCTAGGAGCAACGCCTGTACGGACGAGCGAAGATATTTTGGAGGCGCTGGGGTTTGAAATACCGAGCAACGATTTTAATAATAAAGAAAATGCAGGTAAACTCCGCCAAAAAACTCTCGCGCTTTGCACGCCAGATGAACGCACCGTAATTGAAACGCTTGATGAGCCAATGACTCGCGACGCGCTTATTCGTGAGCTTGAAACTAAACTCGGCAAATCAATTTCAGAAATAAATGCCCTGCTTGTGATGATGGAAATAAAGGAGTTGGTGGTGGAAAGAATGGGAGAAATTTGGGTGATTTAAAAAACAAAAAGCTAATACCATCGTAGGTGAGCCATTTGCAAAAAAATAATAAGTATAGTAATAATTGAGTCACATGAAATTACTCATCGTAGAGTCACCAGCAAAAGCAAAAACCATTTCAAAATATTTGGATGGGAAATTTATCGTGAAAGCATCTGTCGGTCACATACGCGATTTACCAAAAAATAATAAAAAGGCGATAGACATAGAAGGTGGTTTTATTCCTCATTATGAAATTTCAAAAGGAAAAGAAAAAGTCGTCGCAGAAATAAAAAAACTCGCCGCACAAGCCGATGAGATTTATCTAGCAACTGATCCCGACCGAGAAGGCGAAGCGATAGCTTGGCACATTGCACAAGCGGCCGGAATAAAAAAACCACAACGTGTAGTTTTTCATGAAATCACAAAAGATGCAGTTTTAGAAGCAATACAACATCCGCGGGTGATTGATGACAATTTAAAACAAGCACAAGAAGCGCGACGTGTTCTTGACCGACTCGTGGGTTACGATTTGTCTGGAATTATTTGGAAAAAGGTGCGTTACGGACTTTCTGCTGGACGCGTGCAGTCCCCTGCGCTTCGTATAATAATGGAACGCGAGCGAGAAATCCGCGCATTTATTTCACATAAGTTTTGGATAATTACTGCAGATTTAGAAAATTCTG
>CALRHW010000029.1 GCA_943359555.1 Parcubacteria group bacterium
TGCTCCATCAAAAACTATGGGAATTGCACAAAAGCTATATGAAGACGGACTTATTACATATATGCGTACCGACTCTACAACTTTGAGCAAAGTGGCTGTGGGACAGATAGCAGGACTCGTAGAAAATAAATTTGGAAAAAATTATTTGCAGATTCGCACATTCGCGCGGAAAAGTAAAAATGCACAGGAAGCTCACGAAGCTATTCGTCCAACACATTTTTCACAAGAAATAGCTGGCTCAAACGAAGAACAGAAAAAACTGTACCGTTTAATCTGGCGCCGAACCGTTGCTTCTCAAATGGCTGATGCAAATACGCTTCGCACAAAAATTTTGGCGAACATAAACGATTCTGAAAAAGTTGCGACTGATGACTCAATCCCTGATTTCAGTGTAAATGGTTCGCGAATTCTTTTTGATGGATGGTACGCTGCCGATCCTGCTGCACGTCAAGAAGATGTGGAGCTTCCAAAAATGACGACAGGCGACGCACTTTCTCTGATTGAAATAAAAACGGAAGAAAAATCTACCGAACCGCCAGGCCGTTATTCAGAAGCTGGTCTAGTAAAAGAGCTTGAAAAAAGAGGAATCGGGCGACCTTCTACTTATGCAAGTATTATAAAAACTATCGTTGACCGTGGCTATGTAGAAAAACAAAACAAAGCTCTCGTGCCTACAGATACTGGCGACGTTGTGAGTTCTTTCCTTGAAGCCAATTTTATGGATTACATCAGCGATTCTTTTACTGCGGAAATGGAAGATAAGCTAGATGACATAGCGCAAGGAAAAGCTGAATACAAAAAAACCTTAAAAGATTATTATACTCCGCTTGCAAAAGAAGTAAAAGCAAAAGAAAAACTCGCGAAAGCAACCGACCTTGGAAAAGCACCGAACGAATTTAAATGCCCTTTGTGTGGTGGACCGATGATAATCAAGCTTGGACGAAGTGGAAAATTTATGAGCTGTGAAAAATTTCCAGAATGCACAGGCGCACGCACAAACGAAGGAAAAGAACTTGAAGGCCCAAAAGAAACTGGCGAAAAATGTCCAAACTGCGAAAAAGGAATGCTCGTGGAACGCGATGGAAAATTTGGACGCTTTATCGCCTGCAACAATTATCCAAAATGTAAATTTATAAAAAAAGACGCCGAGCTTGAGCGACAAAACTCAACAGGCGTCGCTTGCCCTATTTGCAAAAAAGGATTTATGATGGAACGCAAAGGACGCTTTGGTCCATTCTTTAGTTGTAGCAATTATCCTGATTGTAAATATATAATAAAAACACGGCCGACAGGAGAAATTTGTAGTTACGCACGCGAGACTGGACCTTGCCCTGCACTAATGATGCTCGGCACAAAAACTATTCCTGAGCGTTGCTCAGATAAGTTTTGCCCAAATCATAATCCGCATAAACTGGGGAAATAATCACAAAATAAAAAACTAAAGACTAAAATTCTTTATAGAATAAAGCTCGTCCTCGCTGTCTTGTTTTTCTTGTTTGGAGCGGTCGTCGGCGAGATCTGATGTAACCAAGGGATCAGGTGCAGAAACAATGGCAGACTCGTCACCTGGGGTAGCGCCCGCTACTGCGGGCGCATCTGCATTTATGCTAGTACTTCCCACTGTCGCAATGTGTTTCTCAAGCATTTCAGTCGCGCCACCGCGAGCTTTTTGCGCATTAAAAATATCCAAAATCGTCCGCAGATCATCATTTGAGAAAAAATCAATTAAAAGTTTTCCGCCTTGTTCACGACGTTCTATAGACACACGAGTGCCGAGCGACTCCGATAGCTTTTCTTCAAGCTCCACGAGCTCGGGGTCGGCCATGTATTCTTTTTTACGCACCTTATCAAAAGCGATTCTTCGCGCAATAGTCTCCGCTTCGCGCACAGTATATTTTCTATAAATAATTTCCTTAAAAAGAGTCATCTGCTCCTCAGGTCTATCAGTAAGCATTAAAAGCGGACGAGTATGCCCTTCGGAAACTTTTCCCGCAGACACGGCATCCAAAATTTCCGCAGGCAAAGAAAGAATGCGTAAAGTATTGCTCACATACTCTCTACTTTTACCCACTTTTTTACCGATATCATTGTGAGTAAACTTAAACTCAACTGCAAGTCTTTCAAAAGCTCGCGCGCGGTCTACTGCATTTAAATCTTCGCGCTGAATATTTTCAATAATCGCGAGCTCGAGCTTCATCAGGTCACTATCATCACCTGTTTTTATAAGCACAGGCACTTGCGAAAGTCCTGCGAGTTTTGACGCACGCAAACGTCGTTCACCTGCGATAAGCTCATACTCCACCGCAAGTCCGCCGTCTTCTTTTGGCACTTCTTTGCGCGTTACGACAAGTGCCTGCAAGACTCCGTACTGGCGTATAGAATCCGCAAGCGAGTGAAGCTGTGCTTGGTCAAACTCTCTACGTGGCTGATATGGGTTTGGTTTTATTTTTTCTAGCTCAACCCAAAAAACTGAATCATTGTAATATTGTGACATAGTTTTATGTTGATAATTTTATCACAAAAATTGATTTTCATCACAAATACAGTTAAACTCAAAGTGTGGTAATGCCGTGGTGGCGGAATTGGTAGACGCACACGACTCAAAATCGTGCGGAGCAATCCATGAGAGTTCGATTCTCTCCCGCGGCACAAAGAGAGACGTTCGCAAAATTAGAAATAGGGAGCGAGTTTTCAGAATGAAAACTCGCTCTAGAAAGTCCGCTTCCGCCATTTGCGGAAGCGACAAAATCCCAAAGTTCCCCCGTACACGGCAACGCCACTAGAATTGTTTCCCGTAATACCGCTTATGGCGAAAGGGGCGTTTGGTAAGAGTGTCCAGTTGCCAACATAGTTGTTTATGTAAGCGACCTGATTCAATCCTACTCCATAATAAGCAGTCAACCCTGCGCTTCAGCAGACAACGTCTAATCTCATTAATCCTTAGACCAACCTTTAGAACCATATGCGCGAATAATGTTGTATATTATTGCCGCTAGTCCACCTAAAATAAATAGTCCTATTACGTGTAACATAATCTTAACTCATTGTTCCAATAACGTGTAGCGCGAAAGCTATAACTCCTGCTATTAATACTGCGTTCTCATATTGGGTTGTTCCTTGAATCATTTTTCCTTCGGCAGAACTATTTTTTAGATATTCGCAAGGAGGAATATCTTTATTGTTGCCAAAACAACTCAACACACGCAATTGTTTTAATGGAATTTCAATTTTTCTATTTAATATTCCTCTAGATGTCATTGCTTTTAAAAAATCAACACTCATATTAAATATATTGTCACTCATCATATTTCTCCTACTGTTATGTATTCTTCTTTCTTGTTGTTGGTGGGATTGTGGCATTCAGTCTACTTTTGGAGCATTTAGACTACCATAGAAACTGATTTATTGTTATGATATTCTCTTTAATCTCCAAAACCAGACGCCACTCGATGCGATGTTGCTTGGCAAGGAGACTGTTTGCACTGATGTACTATTTGGAATATCTATAGGTGCCCAATTCCCGCTTATGACTTGTCCATTCCAACCCGAGACATTCATCGCTATGCCTTTCCATACACCCGAATTGGCAGGCACAGTAAATGTCATTGCCGAATTGATTGAGACGGCGGAAGTAAACACCCAACCCGTAGGCAAACCATTGTGGTCATTCACATTATTTTTTATACCAGTACTAAGTTGTCCGCTGCTGGAGCTGGGAAGCATAAAAGTAACCACACTACCAACCCCTAGACCTGCTCCTATAGCGTCTACATAATCTTTTGTGACAAGAGTCTTGGCATTCGATGATGCAATAGTACTTGTCGATGATCGTGCTTCGCCCACAACATCTAATGCAACTGCGGGAGATGCAGTTCCAATACCAACTTTGCCAAAGAAACGAGAAATACCAAAGACATCGAGACCGTAAGGATCTGGATTACTTGTTGTCGTGTTGATAGACACGCTGCCCAATTTTGTCTGATAAGATGGGCCAACATTTATCGGGGCATCAGCGTTGTTACCAGTAGGAGTTGCTGTCGGTCCTTGCCACACTGCTTGTGCATAAGAGATTCCTAGACCGAGCACTAGAGCAAGGATGATGACCTTTAGAGCTGAGAGAGTCGGAGTAGAAAATGTTTGTTTGTTCATATTATTCTGTTCTGGTTATAACTCCAGCCACGGTTTCAGACCCAGCATCAAAAAAAGATACCGTTATCACACCAGTTCTATTCACGATACTTTGCATATGATCTTCTTCTCCGCCTCCTTTTATCATAAACCCATTCCATGTTCCTGGAGGTAGCGTGAATGTGGGTGTATTAGCAGTATGAGTAATGCCGAAACGGTTATAACTGGTATTTAAGATCATACCACTAAAAACTATTATTGTACCGATTCTGGTTCCCTGACTAGCGTCAAGCACATAATCCTTCGTGGTGAGAGTCTTGGCATTCGATGATGCAATAGTACTTGTCGATGAGCGTGCCTCGCCCACAACATCCAATGCAACTTCGGGAGATGCAGTTCCAATACCAACTTTGCCAAAGAAACGAGAAATACCAAAGACATCGAGACCGTGAGGATCTGGATTACTTGTTGTCGTGTTGATAGACACGCTGCCCAATTTTGTCTGATAAGATGGGCCAACATTTATCGGGGCATCAACGTTGTTACCAGTAGGAGGTGCTGTCGGTCCTTGCCACACTGCTTGTGCATAAGAGATTCCTAGACCGAGTACTAGAGCAAGGATGATGACCTTTAGAGCTGAGAGAGTCGGAGTAGAAAATGTTTGTTTGTTCATATTTTTAATTTTATATTAATAATGATTATTTACGATTAATTGATTGGAGTATATTTTGTTTGACCTTAACATCATGAGCGGACAATGGCTGCGTCGACCGCGTTGCCACTGAATTTACAAGGGCTGCTTTGGCTACAGCATCTTCTGCAGTCCAGGCCACAATCGGTTCGGCAACAACAACAGGAGCTGGCAAGGTTTTAGGAGACAGATATAGCCAAATAAATACAGCAAAAACACCTATGCTAGCAATACAGCATAGAATGATAACTAACCTTCTGCCACTTTTCGTCTGAACATTCTCAGACAGATTTTGAGTATTCATATTTGTTGATCGCGATTTTGACCACGCCTTATATAAATCGTACAAGGGTTAGGTCTTCGAAATATTCAATTCTAGGGATATTATACACCAAAAATTGTTGCAATCATAACATAATTAGTTATCAACATTTAGAATTGCTGCTTTTATTGTTTTCTATTACAGGAAAGCAACGCACCACTATCATCTATAAACCAGCAACCCCCGCCCCGCATTCCTCCCGCACTCTCCTGCGGGGCGGAAACCCAATCCCGCCGAATTTCAAAAACATTAGCCGAGCAAAAGCAAAACCTTCCTCCCGCATATTTTGCTTTGCTTTTGCTCGTCCATATTTGTATTGGTATTGCGTGCCTCGCTTTTCTCCTTTGGAGAAACTGTGTGTCACACAGGCGTGCGTAGCACGCGCGAGGCACTCTACTCGTTTAATTTTTGCTGGAAAAAAGTTCGCGCAAATGCTAGAATTACTGCACATTTCATAAAAAAACCCAAAAAACTTGTCAAAAAACTTGACTTTTTTGAGTTTATATATTACGATACTTTAACTCAGTTTACCTTTATGAACAGCACTAAATTTCTTATTGCTATAGTTTTCGTTGCGGTAATCAGCCTACCGCGTATTACTATGTCTGAATTTCCAAGTTCTGCTATCTATTATCCACCCGAGCTTTATCCTCTTTGTTTTGATGGTATTGATAATGACGGCGACGGACTTGTGGATTTAGCCGATCCACAGTGTCCAAAATGTAACGATGGAATAGACAATGAACCTGATGGACTTACAGACCATGCCGACCCAGACTGTCCGCAAGGAGGTGAGGTTTTGGGTGCTTCAACTGAAAATCTTATTGTGCCGACAAACAACTTAGATTCAAACAGTGATTTAAATAACTATAGTGATCTTGGTAATAATAGCGACCTTGATGGAAATAGTAATTTAAATAATAATAGTAATCTAAATGGAAATAGTAATTTAAACAATAATAGCAATTTAAACAACAATAGTAATCTAAATGGAAATAGTAACCTAAACGGAAACAGTTATTTTGGTGGCGGATATTATGGTGGTTGTGATTGTGGTGGTAGTTACGGAAATTACGGCGGATACAATAACTACAATTATGGTACTTATTACAACTACTAGATTGGTGTTTATTTTGGTAATTAACTTTAAGCAAAGATTGTGAAGCAAAAACTCATATTAATTTTAGGACAAACTGCTTCTGGAAAAAGTAGTCTTGCGGTAGAGCTCGCGCGAAAGTTTGAAGGAGAAATAATTTCTGCTGACTCACGACAAGTTTATATTGGTTTAAACATTGGCACTGGAAAAATAACTGATACAGAAATGCGCGGTGTTCCACATCATATTTTGGATGTTATTTCTCCGAAGAAAGTTTTTACTGTTGCAGAATTTAAAATTCTCGCGGAGGAAAAAATTGATGAGATTGTTTCTCGTGGGAAAGTGCCTATTTTGTGTGGAGGAACAGGATTTTACATACAAGCGATTGTCGATAATTTTGATTTACCAAAAGTTGCGCCGAATTTTATTTTGCGTAAAAAACTCGCGCGACTGAAAACTGAGAAACTTTTTGAAACTTTAAAAAAACTAGACGCTAGGCGTGCAAGTGACATAGATTCACAAAATCGTCCACGACTTATTCGCGCAATAGAAATCGCTAAAGTGCTAGGAAAAGTGCCTACTCTTGGGCGGAAAAAATCAAAATACGACATTCTACAAATCGGCATAAAAACCGAGGAAGAAAAATTGCAGAAAAAAATCCGAGATAGACTTTTGGCTCGCCTAAAAAAAGGCATGGTAACCGAGGCGCGCTTGCTTCGCGCGCGCGGCCTCTCGTGGAAACGCATGCACGAGCTCGGCCTTGAATACAGATATCTTGCCCTTTATTTACAGAAAAAAATCACATACAAAGAAATGCTCCACGACCTTGCAAACGAAATCGTAAAATACTCAAAACGACAAATGACTTGGTTTAAACGCGATAAAAAAATCCTGTGGTTTTCTCTGGAGCCGAAAAATAAAACCGAAATAGTAAAAACTGTGCGCAATTTCCTAAAATAATGTGCGGGCCCACTCCGACTCGAACGGAGAACTGCGCTTTTGGAGAGCGATGTTTTACCATTGAAACTACAGGCCCAATGACTACTCATCAATGCTAGCAAATATTGACACTTTTTGAAAGAAGAAACCTAGAAAACCTAAACAGCTATATTTGACTTTTTTGTGCTATATGATATACTGTTTTTAGTACCAAAATGCCAGCAACTAGCAATTCCGCTATTGTGGCACGTAGGGCTAAAACGAGGGTTCTTTTCATGAACGAATTGAGTCTAGGAATTATTGAAGTCCTTAGAAAGCTTGGGTTTGTACGAGTGGATGGGATTAGTTACGGCTCACCACCCACCATCATACAAGCAAGGTTGGAGGAACGAGGACGGTGGTCCACAAACAACAGCATGCTTGCTTGTGTAAGCATGGAAGGCCATGTGTTTTGTGGGAGCATGGACATTCTCTATAAGGAGGGGTTTGAGGAAATTGTCTCGCTGTTATGTCCACATGGAGAGGGAGGTGTCTTTGGTCCCTTCTCAAATGGCGAAAAGTGTTCACTCCCCTGTCTGTTCGCGCGGATTGCCGACAACGGGGCCGA
>CALRHW010000030.1 GCA_943359555.1 Parcubacteria group bacterium
TGTGTACTATGAACTAGCAAATAGTCATCACCATCACATCGTCTGTACGGTATGTGAATCTGTAGAAGAATTTAATCTTTGTGGTATAGAAAAAATGACAAAAGACGTCCTAAAAAAATCTGCCAAATTTAACTCAATCGCACAGCATTCTTTAGAATTTTTTGGTGTGTGCAAAAAATGCACAAAAAATGAAAAAAGAAGTATTAAAAAATTTTCACCATCATCACTAAACCCGCAAAGCCAAAGGAATTAAATTTTCACCAATAAGGCTTCCTCTTCGTCCCCTTTTTACATCAAAAGAAAATTCGGTAGCATCTTTCATCGTCACAAACACAGAACCTCCTTTCATAAGACCTTTTGAAATAATAAGTGAAGCGACTGGTGTGAGAATTTTATTTTGGATCATTCTTTTGAGTGGTCGCGCTCCGTATTGTGGATTATAACCTTCTTTTGAAAGATACGATAACACTTCTGGAGAAACGTCCAGCTTGATCTCCTTTGCGAGTAGGCGCTCTTTTATCAAATCCATCTGTATTTTCACGATTTCTTCTATTGATTCGCGTGACAAAATATCAAATACAATGATATCGTCTAAACGATTGAGAAATTCTGGACGGAAATAATCTTTAAGAGTATCTGTGAGTTTTGTTTTCACATTTTCATAATTTTCCTTTTCGCCGTGTTCTGAAAAACCAATCTTTTGCATTTTATCTATAAACTGTGCGCCGACATTTGAGGTAAGCACGATGACGGTATTTTTAAAATTGACTGTACGACCCTTTGCGTCAGTAAGACGACCATTGTCTAAAACTTGTAGCAAAATATTAAATACCTCAGGATGTGCCTTTTCTATTTCATCAAAAAGAATCACAGAATATGGGCGATGACGAATAGTCTCGGTAAAACTTCCGCCTTCATCGTGTCCAACATAACCCGGCGGTGAACCGATAAGTTTGGAAACAGAATGTTTTTCCATAAATTCAGACATGTCTATACGCACGAGCGCCTTATCATCATCAAACATAAACTCTGCGAGTGCTTTTGTGAGTTCTGTTTTTCCCACACCTGTTGGTCCGAGAAAAATGAAAGAACCAATCGGGCGATTTGGATCAGCGATGCCAGCACGAGAACGCTTTACTGTGTCTGAGATTTTTTTGACAGCTTCGTCTTGACCGACAATCCTTTTTTTCAAAACCTCTTCCATACGACTGAGCTTTTCCGCTTCGGCTTCAAGCATTCTTGCCATTGGTATTCCCGTCCACCTCGCCACCACTTCCGCTATATCTCCTTCTTTTATTTCCTCACGGATAATACTTCGTGAACTCTGAAGCTTTTTGAGACGTTTTGTTTTAAGGTCTAGATCTTTTTCATAAGAAGGAATTTTTCCGTATCTTATTTCTGCAGCTTTAGCTAAATCAATACGCGCTTCCGCCGCTTCCGCCTCTAGACGCAAACTTTCCAAATTTTTTTTAAGCGCCTTTATTCCTGCAACCGTTTCTTTTTCATTTTTCCATTTAAGCTCTATTTCTGAAGTTTTTTCTTTTAAATCTGCGACGTCTTTTTCAATTTCTTTCAAACGCGTTTTTGCTTTCGGCGTTTTTTCTTTTGCAATGGCCTGCTTTTCTATTTCAAGTTTCATTATTTTTGCGTGAGCTATTTCTAGCACTGGGGGCATATTTTCAAGAGCAATTTTAAGCACACTCGCAGACTCATCTATAAGATCCACAGCTTTGTCTGGCAAAAAACGGTCGGTAATATATCTACTACTCAAGTTTACAGCAGCGACTATTGCATCGTCCGTAATACGCACACCATGATAAAGCTCGTACTTTTCTTTCAGTCCGCGCAAAATAGAAATCGCGTCATCAATACTTGGCTCATTTATAAATACTGGCTGAAAACGGCGAGTCAAAGCGGGATCTTTTTCAATATGTTTTTGATATTCTTTTAGTGTGGTTGCGCCGATAGCACGAAGTTCTCCTCGAGCAAGTGGTGGTTTGAGCATATTGGAAGCATCTATAGAGCCTTCGGCGGCACCAGCACCTACTATAGTATGTATCTCATCTATAAATAGCACGATCTTACCGTCGGCGCGTTCTATTTCTTTTAAAATATTTTTTAGTCGCTCTTCAAATTCTCCGCGATATTTTGTACCAGCAATCAAAAGTCCGAGATCAAGCGACACGAGTTCTTTTTCTTTTAGAGATTCTGGCACGTTGCCTGTCGCAATACGAATAGCAAGACCTTCAGCGATAGCTGTTTTTCCTACACCAGACTCACCTATTAAAATAGGATTATTTTTTTTTCGTCGCGATAAAATCTGAATGATACGAGAAATCTCATTGTCACGACCAATGACTGGGTCTAGTTTATTTTCCGCAGCAAGCTTGGTCAGACTACGAGTATATTTTGCAAGTGATTTAAATTTTTTCGGCTGATGAACATCAGTAACTTTTGAAGTTTTTAATTCTTCAAGAATTTTTAGCACACTATTTTTATCAATTTTGAACCGTGCAAGGATTTCACGAGCAACTCCTGGAACTTCTGTAATAGCTACAAAAAGATGCTCTGTAGAAACAAACTCATCATTCATACTCGCAGCAACCTTCGCACCATTTTCTATCGTATGTGCAAGCTCTGGCGTAAGATATATTTGATACGAAGGCGAAAGTGTAGATGCCGTTTCAGGTGACTCTATTGCTTCTAAAATAGAATCGGTAAGTAGAATTGTATCTATTTCAAGTTTGTCTAAAATAGATGAGACCGCACTCTCCTCTTGCAAAATAAGTGCTGCAAGTAAATGAAGTGGGTTTACATGATTTTGTCCGCGCTCAATAGCAAGCTCGTGTGCTTTGCGGATTGACTCTTTTGCTTTTGTTGTAAAGTGATTGAATGGGGGCATAATTTTTTATTTTTTAGCAAAACTAGATATTTCCGTTTTTATAAGATTTATAGGAGTAAAGTTTCCGCTCTGAAGATCAGAAATGTTTGCAGTGTTCAAGCCTACCACTTCACCAGAAAGATTCAAGATTGGACCACCTGAGGCGCTGTCTTTTATTACTACGTCTGTTTTTATTAAAGATAGAGAAACTTTATCGGCAGTTTTTTCAAGTGAAGATATTCGTCCAGTAGCGACAGAGGGACTTTCTACTCCGGACATTGCAATGATAGATTGACCAAGCTGAAGTTTGTCTGAATCGCCAAATACTGCAGAAACAAAAACAGTCGTGTTTTGTTTTGTTATTAACATATTAAAAAATACGACGTTTGAGTTGTCTTTTAATGGGACAGCAGAAAGAGGGAAAGTAGAGCCGTCAGAAAGTGTTGCTTTATATGAAATACTTGAATCAAAAAGTTTTTTGTCTGCGACGATAAGACCGTCCTTGGACACAATAAGACCAAGACCATAAAAAGTTTCTGCTGAGCCAGCTTTTATATGCACGATACTTTGTGAAATTTTACCAATCGCACCAATGATCAAGTCTTCTTCTTTTACAACGACAGTGATTTCTTTTGTAGGAGTTTTGTCGCTTATAGTAGTTGGGACTACTTTTTCTATCGTACGTTCTACTACTCTATTAATAGTCTGAGTCACTGCTTGAGGAACTTCGGAAAGTAAAGAAAAAGAAATAATACCCGTACCAATAGAAGTAACGAAGCTAACTAAAAGACAAAGAAGCACTATTTGGGTTTTGTTTAGATCTTCCATAATACCCATATAATAAAAGAAAGACGTACCTTTTGCAAACACTTTGTTTTTTAGATACAATAACCACTACATAACAACTTTTTATCATGATACAAGTGCCTGAAAATATTTTAATATATATCATCTTGGTAGTAATAATAATTTTTGCTTTACTCCTTATCCGTCTTGAAATAAAAATCAAAAACTTGCTCGGTGGAACTAGTGCAAAAAATATTGAACAGAGTTTGAGTGTGTTGCGCGAAGAAATAAAAACAATGCAAATATTTTCTGAAAAAGCTAGTGTCCACTTTCATAATATTGAAAAACGACTACGAAAAAGTATCCAAGGTGTAGAGACTGTTCGTTTCAATCCATTTAAAGGAACTGGCGCTGGGGGTAACCAAAGTTTTTCTACCACTTTTTTAAATGAACAAGGAAATGGTGTCGTGATTTCTAGTCTACATTCTCGCGACCGTATTAGTATTTTTTCAAAACCTGTAAAAAACTTTGGCTCAGAGTTTGAAATGTCTGGCGAGGAAAAAGATGTCGTGAGGCGAGCGAAAGTAGAGATGAAGAGCTAGTCACAATAAAACTCTTTCATCATAACTTTAAGACAGAAGTGGCAGAAATGTGTTGAAAGCACGCGTAAAAACATTTCTGCCACTTCTGTTTTAATGTGTTATACTCAAAAATTATGCTAAAGACACTCACAAAAAAGAATACGGAAAATGGCTCAACCACCTCAAAAAGAGCGCCTGTTATCGCTGTAATGGGTCATATTGACCATGGAAAATCGACTCTTCTAGACTACATCAGAAAGACAAATGTCACCGAAAAAGAGGCTGGCGGTATCACCCAACACGTGTCTGCTTATGAAGTAGTCCACAAAGCTCCTGACGGAAAAGAACATAAAATTACTTTTTTGGATACTCCGGGTCACGAAGCGTTTCAGGCTTTACGTATGCGTGGCGTGAAAATCGCTGATATCGCTATACTCGTAGTATCAGCTGGAGACGGAGTAAAACCTCAAACCCTAGACGCGCTCAAATGTATTCTTGAAGCAAAAATTCCATACATCGTTGCAATAAATAAAATAGATTTACCTGACGCAAATATTGAATTTACAAAACAGTCACTCGCTGAAAACGAAATTTTTATAGAAGGATACGGAGGTGACATTCCTGCAATTGCGATTTCAGCAAAAACAGGAGCTGGTGTCGGCGAGCTTCTTGATATGATGCTCCTTGTATCCGAACTTGCAGAACTCAAAGCCGAGCACGACGGACTATGCGAAGGTATTGTCCTTGAAAGTCACCTAGATCCAAAAAAAGGTGTCGCTTCAACACTAATCATTCTAAATGGAACTATTCGTACGGGGATGTTTGTAGTTGCAGGTGAAAGTTTTACGTCTGTACGAATCATGGAAGATTTTACAGGAAAAAATATCAGCGAAGCAACATTTTCAAGTCCAATATGTATTATTGGATGGAATTCGTTGCCCGCTGTTGGTGCATTATTTAAAACTTTTGAAACTCGCAAAGAAGCCGAGGCTTATGTGCTTATTGAAAAAACAAAAAACCTAGAGAAAAATTTACAGAAAAACTCAAAAAATGGAATAACTAAAAATAAAACTCCGGGTGAAAGTGGGCCAGTACTCATTCCTCTCATTTTAAAAGCCGACAAGGGTGGAAGTCTTGAGGCACTTATGCATAAAATAGAACTACTAAAAAATGATCAGGTTGAGTTTACAGTTATTCAAAACGGAATCGGTGCAATATCTGAAAGTGATGTAAAGCTCGCACTTGGAAACAGCAACTCTATTCTTGTGGGTTTTCATAGTAAAGCCGATGCACGTGCGGTAAATCTTGCAGAGCGAGCTGGCTTAAAAATAGAACTTTTTGACATTATTTATAAACTTCTAGAATACTTGGAGGGACTTTTAGAGGAGCGGAAACCCCATGTTTCCGTAGAAGAATCTACAGGGAAAGCTCGTGTGGCAAAAATATTTAGTATTACAAAAGATAAACAAGTTATTGGAGGAAAAGTAGAAACTGGGGCGATGAGTGTCGGCGCACAAGTAAAAATCTTACGCCGTGATGTAGAAGTGGGCGTTGGAAAAATAAAAGAATTACAAAAACAAAAAGAAAAAGTGAGCGAGGTGCTTGAAGGTTCCGAATTCGGCGCACTTATTGAATCAAGAATAGAGCTCGCTTCAGGTGACCGTATTGAATCTGTGCGTATTGTAGAGAAACAAATATGAGTATTCGCGAAGAAAAAGTAAAAGAACAAGTCAGCCACCTAGCAGCAGAATTTTTACGCACAGAAGCGAGTCCGTCTTCTATGCTCACTGTCACAAACGCGATTTTCAACGAACAGAATAATTTGGCGATTATTTATTTTACAGTTTTTCCAGAAAAATTTGAGCACACGGCTCTTGAATTTGCGAAAAGAAAACGTAAAGATTTTCGCGAATTTGTAAAATCTAGAATGCGTATTCGTGATATTCCCTTCTTTGATTTTGAAATTGACAAGGGCGAAAAAAATCGCCAGCTCATAGACAGTATCGGCGTAAACTTATAGCTCGGCAAAATTTTCGCAAAGATGCGCGAAAAATGGTATAAATGAT
>CALRHW010000031.1 GCA_943359555.1 Parcubacteria group bacterium
CCATAACTTTATTTGGCGATTTGAATAAAAACTTATTGCGTCGATGGTACATAACGCTTGAAAATGATTTTTTTGTTATGACTTATCTAGGAGTTTTGAAAAAATTACTTGACGAAAAGACTCTTCAGTATGCAATAACTTTCCCAAGCAAGGCAACGGAGCAAGTAAATGCTCTCTCATCTCTTGCTAGGGCAATGTCTACCAATACTCAATTATGGTTAACAGTCGAAAACGACAATGTACAGATGTTTGATGTGGAGCTAAAAAAGAATCTGGTGATATCAAAAGAACTTGATAGATATCTACAAACATTTGGCGGTAGATTCGCAAACGAATTGAAACTTGAATCAATCGGTGTCGACGAAGATACAAAAAAGCTATTTGCTGTGCTGAAGGTGTATAAAGATTTTCAGCCGAAACCTCACTTTAATTCAGCAGGTATATCAGTGTCGTTTTTTAAGAGACTCATGGTAAGTAAATTCAGGAAATATTCGTCTCGTCGAGAAGAGTTTCGCTTACTGCGTTCCAATACATTCGGCATGGCACGGCGTCTTTTTAGGCATATGGGTAAACTATTAGCTGAGGGCAAAGTAATTGAACGCCCTGACGATATTTTTTATCTTCGAATGAATGAAATACTTGATCCTGCCGCTTTGGCAAATAAGGGGTTGAAAGATATAGTCAATAAAAGAAAAACGGAATATGCTTATTATGAAAAAATTGTACTACCATCACACTTTATAAGCATTAATGGTCAGACTCCCGAAGTTGTAAATCCTGGGAATTTGGAGCGACAGAAATTGTCTGCTCGTCCCGCATCACAGGGAAAGGTTGCAGGTCGAGTAAGGGTTTTTAGAGAATTTTCCATGCCATCGCAAATCGATTTTGAAATTATGGTAACATCACACACAGATCCAGGGTGGACATCTCTGATTGCGCTGTCTAAAGGACTTATTATTGAGCACGGTGGAGTATTGTCACATGCCTCAATTGTTGCAAGAGAATTGGGTATACCTGCTGTAATAGGGGCAGAAAATGCTGTTGATATTTTATCGAATGGACAAATGGTAGAAATTGACGGGTCAGCAGGTACAATCAAGATTTTATAATTATGGAAATAAAAACATACATAGCTGGTTCGAATACGGATGAACTTAAAGACCTTATCAAGAAAAAATATGGAAATATTGGTGGTTTTGAATATTTTTTTAACGAATTCAACAAAGCCTTTTCTTACTGTGTGGAGAACAATAATATTCAATTCTTGCCAATTTCCGGATCTGAAAACGGAGAACTGCAGGCACATGTCGCTCTTATAATTGATAAACGACTTTCAAAAGGCGAAGCATTTTTTGGATTTCTCGAAGTTCCAAATAATCTTGAAGTTTTTGGATCGATGTGGAATGCCTTAACAAAAGAAGCTCAGAGCAGAGGTATCAGTCTACTTAAAGGTCCGATAAATGGAAGTATCTGGCATCAGTATCGATGTGTGAAAGAGACCGACGGCTCACCGTGGTTCAAGACAGAAATGCTAGCGGAAGAATATTATTATAATCTTCTTCAGTCACAGAAACCGCGTGCTGAGATCGAATATTTCTCAGCTTCACGTGAACCTTATGACATTGTGCTCCAACTTATCAATCCAGAATCTCTTAGTAAGATGAAATCTTACGGTTTTAGCATGAAGGTCGCCGAAGATGTAACTCCATCTGATTTAAAAATCATTGCAAATATCTCCAGACAAGTTTTCAAAGATAATTGGGGCTACACAGAATTGAATGATCAGGAATTTGCCAGGCTTTACTCGGCTGGAGAGATAAACAAAAATCTCAATGCACTTTACTTATTATACAAAGGCGATGTCATAATAGGATTTTGCAGTACATTCAAGGAAAATGACTCTACACTTTTACTGAAAACAATCTGTGTTCTTCCTGAATACCGCGGCCTTGGTCTCGGTAATGCTCTTGCATATAAGATTCATGAGGATGCAAAAAAAGATGGCATTAAAAAGATAATTTATGCCTTGATCAGGGAAGGAAATAGCATCAGTAATTTCCCGAAAGAAGGAACAGTGACTATGCGGCGTTATTCGGCATTTGAGTTTAAAATATAAATAAAATGGAAATAGCTTTATTAATTATTACCTCAACTATATTTATTGTAGGTACGGAAGTATTGAAGAGAAAATTTGCGCTGCCGACTGCTTATACAAGAAGATTTATCCATATTGGAACTGCGGCTGTTGCTGGGTTCGCACCTTTGTTTGTTACAAGAGATCAGCTAATAATAGTTTGTATATTTTTTATTGTTTTGTTGCTTCTCGGCCGTTCCTACACATTATTTTCGGCCATTCATGGCGTAGACCGCAAATCATTCGGTGACATTTATTTACCGCTAGGTGTAATATTATCAGCACTAATTTTCCTGCCCCAATACATACACATCTTTCAATTTGGAATATTCATTATGGGTATCTCTGATGCTGTCGCTGGATTTGTTGGTGAAAAATTCGACAAACACAATATTGAAGTTTATGGCAATAAAAAAAGTATCGAAGGCTCAGTTGCTTTTTTTGTTTGTAGTTTAATATTGACCCTTGTCTTCTTCCCGTTTGTTGGTTACCAAATCCTTGTTATTCCTATAGTCCTAACAATGACTGAATTTGGTTTAGTACATGGTTTTGATAATTTGATTTTGCCCATAATTGCATCATTTTTGGCTCGGTTGTTATTTTGAAACCCAGTTCTCTGTTTGGGAGAAAAAACACCTGCCGTTTTCACGACAGGTAGTTGTTTATCTCTTTTGCTACTGGAGATATGTGATTGCATCTTGTGCTGTGTATGAATCGTTCTCGTCACGCATGAGATGGTGTAAGAAACTAACATCATCCCCGATAGTTGATGTGTCCCCGATATACTGTACAGACGCAATCGCTGGCGCAACAAGATCAAGTCGGATTCATGAAGAGCCTACTCATAAAGGCTCAAGCAAAAATTCAATTCAACAAACAGAAAAAGTTAGAAAAAATCATTCAGTTTGCGCAAAAGAAGAAAACTATTACAAACGATGATGTACAGCAACTCTTACGAGTATCTGATGCCACTGCGACAAGATATTTAGTGAAGTTAGTACAGCAGGGTCGAATCTCTCGTGTCGGTTCACCACGCGATGCCAAATATCAATTTGTGCGATAAGATATGTCTGTGGCTCAATTCCACCATTTGAGCCACAAAGATTTATGACAAATAATAATCCAGAAGACAACAGAGAAGAAATTGAAGATCTCACACTATTACTGATTACTCTCACTGCATGGCAGGAAGATATACATGGCGAAAATATTACGCAATCATGGAAAGGCTACGATTTCAGAATTTTAGATGAGTTGAATGAAAAAGGATATATAGCCGGATCAAAGAGATCAAAATTGGTTATTCTGACTGCTGATGGCGTGAAGAAATCCAAAGAACTTATTGAAAAATATTTGAAATGAGTTAAGTGATTTTCAGAATACCACTAAACGTTATCGAGAAGCGGTCGACTTTCGCTTCTTCTCATGGAACATTGTTCGCGGACGGCGGAAGTCGGTTCGGCGATTAGCTGTACGGACTGACGACGGACGTGCCACAAACTCTCTGGAAGCGGAAGTGGGCCGCTTTGAGCTTTGCGATTGTGCTATGATGCTTGTGGCTCAAATGGTGGAAATGAGCCACATCGAACCCGCCCCCGCCCCAAAAAAACAGAAGGAGGACGGCACGGCATTCCTCCCCTAAAACCCCTCCTGCCGTGCCGTCCGACACAACTTTTTTTGAGATTGCGACAAAAAGGAAAAAAGTCGAGCAAGGCGAGTCCGCATTTCATTTAAGGAAAAATCAATCAGGATTTTCGGCAAAAAATGTTCGAACTTCATTCAAAAATCCGCACAATTATAAAAAACTACCCACTTGGGTAGTTTTTTCTATCTTAAACCATCTTTTTTATTACCGCAGAGAGTCGTGCCTTTTTGCGAGAAGCTGTGTTTTTCTTTATAAGTCCTGTTTTTGCAGCTTTATCTAGAGTTTTTTGGATTTGCGCCATGTGCTTTTGCGCGTCTTTTTTATTGCCTTCTGCGACAAGCTTTTTAAACTTTTTCATAACGCCTTGCACCGCGTCCTTTTTGCGCATATTAAAAACTCGCTTTCGTGCTGAGTTTCTAAGGGCTTTTTTTGCTGAGCTTGTAATCGGCATAATTTATATATTTAATGTAAAAACATCGTAACAAATATCGCTCAAAAAGGCAAATTCTGCTATCATTACAGCCATGATTTACCAACTCAGAGGAACGGTCACTTTCAAAGATATTCGCTTCATTGTTTTAAACGTGGCAGGCGTGGGCTACAAAGTATTCGTGACTCCAGCGATTATTGAAAAAATGAAAGACGGTGCGGAAATAACCGTGTGGACATATCTAGCTGTGCGCGAAAACGCCCTTGATTTATATGGATTTATGAGTAAAGAAGACTTGGAACTTTTTGAAATGCTCATCACCGTTTCAGGAATAGGACCAAAAACTGCGCTCGGCGTGCTCGCTGTCGTACTTCCAGAAACTGTCCGTCTTGCAATATCTTCTGGCGAAAGTGCGTATCTTACAAAAGTAGCTGGTGTTGGCAAAAAAATTGCCGAAAAAATAGTGCTTGAGTTGAAAGGAAAATTTGAGGGTATAGAGGGTGGCGGTGCTCATTTCCAAAAAGATTCAGATGCTATTCTCGCACTCCAGTCGCTCGGCTATTCTCAAAACGAAGCACGCGAAGCATTAAAAAAAGTTCCGAAGGAAATTGAAAATGCTAGTGAAAAAGTGAAACAGGCGCTAAAAATTCTTGGTTCAAAGATTTAGCGCAAGACAGCACACGACAAGCAAAAAAGTAACGCTTTGCGCAAAATTACAAAAACAATGATCCGATTTATTAAAAAATTAATTCCTACTCCGATTTTCCGCGCATGTCAGCCGACTTATCATTTTTTGTTGGCTTATGTTGGCGCAATTTTTTATAGTTTTCCTGCGCGCAAAATGTTTATCATCGGCGTAACTGGCACAAAAGGAAAATCCAGCACCGTTGAGCTCATAAATACAATTCTTGAAGAAGCTGGTTACAAGACCGCACTCGCTGGCACTATTCGTTTTAAAATCGGCGCGGAAAGTCGCCCAAACCTCTACAAAATGTCTATGCCCGGGCGATTTTTTATACAAAAATTTTTAAGCGACGCGCTAAAAGCTGGCTGTACACATGTTGTGCTAGAAATCACGTCTGAAGCTGCACGACAATTTAGAAACCGTTGGATAGATTTGGACATGCTTTTATTTACCAACCTTTCCCCTGAACACATAGAGTCGCACGGCTCTTTTGAAAAATATCGCGACGCAAAAAGATCTATCGGTCGTGCACTCGCAGGCTCTGGATTTGGCGGGTCTACAAAAAAAGAAAGGCGGATCATTGCAAATAGCGACGACGCCGAGTCTGCGTTTTATCTTTCACTTCCAGTCACTTGTGCTGTTCCATTTTCACTTGCTAATGCTGAGCCGTATACAGTTGCGAAAGATTCTATTGAATTTACTTTCAAAGACGAAAAAATGAACGCGCCACTTACAGGACTTTTTAATTTATACAATGCTCTTGGTGCGGTCGTTTGTGCAAACACGCTCGGTATACCGCTCGCGACAATAAAAAAAGCTCTCGCAAAAACAGCGACAATAAAAGGTAGGGTGGAACGCGTAAATGTAGGACAAGATTTTGATGTAATAGTGGATTATGCGCACACTGCCGACTCTCTTGAAAAACTTTACCTAGCATTTCCCGACCAAAGAAAAATCTGTGTGCTTGGAAATACTGGCGGTGGACGTGATACTTGGAAAAGAAAAGAAATGGGCGCTATCGCGGATAAATATTGTGACGAAATAATTTTGACAGACGAAGATCCATACGACGACGATCCGCGTTCAATCGTGGAGCAAATGGTGGAAGGAATAAAAAACAAACCTTACAAGATAATTATGGACAGACGTGAAGCGATAAACACTGCTGTTTCATACGCACAACATGGCGACGCTGTACTTATTACAGGAAAAGGTACTGACCCATATATCATGGTCGCGAATAATAAAAAAATTCCGTGGAGTGATGAAAAT
>CALRHW010000032.1 GCA_943359555.1 Parcubacteria group bacterium
TTTGTGGGAATCTTATGTTGAGAGAACGGGAGATCTCATTTTATTTAAGGATTTCTATCAAAAACGATTAAATAAGTTAAATTTAAAAGAGAAACTTATTTTTTTAGTTACTCGTTTTACACTTGAAAACACAAGTGCTTTGGTTTTTAGTACGCAGTGGCAAAGAGATATTTTTACAAAAGCTTACTCACTCAAAACTGAAAAAAATTCTATTATTGAAAATTTTTACGGACATAAAATAGAATCGTATACCACACAACAAAAAGTATTTGTCGCTGGAGCCAGAAATTTAAAACTTAAGAATTTCCCAACCTTAAAGAAAGCGTTTGAGATAGTGCAGAATAAAAACTCTGATGTAAGGTTGGATCTAGATACAGCTCCGTATGAAAAATTTTTGAAAAAAATACAATCTTCTTACGCAGTGATTTCTGTATCTTTAAGTGAAGTGAGTCCCAATTTAATTCTTGATGCTCTGCGCTCGAATAAACCATTTATTTGTACGCGTGAGACGGGTCTTTATAACAAGCTCAAAGATGTAGGAATTTTTGTTGACCCAAATAATCCAGAAGAGATTGCTGAAAAAATCTCATATCTTGCTTCAGAGGATGGTTATAGGAAATCTTTAGAGAATATAAGAATTTTTACATATACACATTCTTGGACTGAAATTATAAATGAGTTTTGTGTTGTATATAAGGCGTTGTCTCTAAAAGGTAAAATATAAAAATGAAAGTTATAAGCATAGGCACAGATAGAAATATATTTAAAAAAGAAAGCGCTGTACGTGCACGCGTGACAGAATATGGCGCTCTTTTTGAAGAGCTACACATAGTGGTTTTTTCTCGCCGAGCTTTGGGCCACAAAAAAGAGCAGATTTCCTCAAATGTTTGGATATATCCGTCAGACTCTTTTTTGCGGATTTTCTATATAAAAAATACTTTACGTATTTGTGTGGAAATTCTTAGAGATAAAAAGCTTACAAGTGCTAATACAGTGACAACTTGCCAAGATCCATTTGAAACAGGAATAGTCGGTATCAAATTGAAGAAAAAATTTGACATACCTTTGCACATTCAAATTCACACAGATTTATTTAGTCCTTTTTTCCGCTATTCTTCATTATTAAATTGGGTACGAGTGCACATAGCAAAAAAGGTTCTAGTAAAAGCAAATGCGGTGCGTGTCGTTTCAAAACGCATCGCTGATTCTTTGGTTGCTCAAAAATCACTCACGATCGCACCAATGATTTTATCTATTTTTGTTGATAAAGAAAAAATAGAAAACACCCCTATTACAACCGATCTAAAAAAGAAGTATCCTAAGTGGAATTTTATTATTTTTATGGCATCGCGTCTTACAAAAGAAAAAAACATTCCACTTGCTATCAATGTAATGCAAAAGCTTTTATTAGAGTATCCTTCCATCGGATTAGTTATCGTAGGTAGTGGCACTCAAGAAAAAAATCTTCGGGCTCTTGTGTTGCACACAAAACTTTCTAACAATGTTGTCTTTGAATCATGGCAAAATGACCTCGTTTCTTATTATAAAACTGCCGACCTTTTTCTGGTCACCTCAGATTATGAGGGTTTTGGCATGACAATAGTGGAAGCACTTTTTGCACATTGCCCAACCATTTCCACAGATGTAGGTATCGCTTCTGATGTACTAAAAGACAGAGTCTCTTTTGTGTGCCCTGTGGGAGATGGTGAATGTTTGCTTCAAAAAATAAAAATATTTATAAAAGATAATCAACTGCGGGAGACCTTTACTCACGAGGCGGTACAGCGTCTAGCCAGTATCACTGATTCTTCTCGAGCAGAATATTTGCAAAAATATAAGGCATCTATTGAAATGGCGCACGAAAAAGTGCAAAAATTTCTATAAAAAAATTTATGAAAAAAATTTTAATTATTACACAAAAAGTAGATAAGGACGATAGTAACCTCGGTTTTTTTCATGAGTGGATTTTAGAGTTTGAGAAAAACTGCTTAAGCGTGACGGTGATTTGCTTATTTAAAGGTCGGTCAGATTTACCAAAAAATGTAAAAGTCTTATCTCTTGGTAAAGAAGAGGGAGTTTCAAAATTTACCTATATTTTTCGTTTTTATAAATATATTTGGCACGAGCGCAAAAACTACGATGTTGTTTTTGTACACATGAATCCTGTTTATGTATTGCTCGGTGCGCCAATTTGGAAAATTCTTGGTAAAAAAATTTCACTTTGGTATACACACAAAAATGTTGATTTAAAATTGCGAATCGCAGAAAAACTTTCCGATAAAATATTTACTGCATCACCTGAGAGTTTTCGTTTGAAAAGTAAAAAATTGGAAGTAATGGGGCACGGCATAAATACAGCGGAGTTTTCTCCTAAGAAAGGTAAAGAAAGTGGGGAAGCCCCCAGTGTTTTAAAAGTACTTACAATCGGCAGGATAGCAGAAGCAAAAAACCTGCAGACCATTTTTGAAGCAATAGAAATAATAAATAGAAAAAAAATTAAAGTAAGACTGGAAATAATCGGCGGTCCGGTTTTGCCCGCTGACGTACTATATTTAGAAAATTTAAAAAAATGGATCAGACAAAACGGGCTTGAAAATAGTATTGTATTTTTGGGCGAATTATTTCACCAAAACTTACCCAAACACATTATTTCTAGTGATGTTTTTATAAATATGAGTAATACTGGAAGTATGGACAAGGTGGTGCTTGAAGCTATGGCTTGTGGTATTCCGGTACTTACCTCAAACGAGGCTTATGTAGAAATACTAAGACCTTTTGATTTGATTATAGGTTCGACAGATTCAAAAGCTCTAGCTGATAAGATTATTTTTATATTTAATCAAAAAGAAGATGCACAAAGTCTAGGGGAGAAGTTGCGAGATATTGTAGTAAGGGAACACAACCTTCTCAGACTTATTAAAAAAATAGTAGAAAAAATATGAAAACCACAGAGAAACAAGTAGAAAAAGAACACTATTTATTCAGTCGGTATTGCTACCCAGATCGCTGGGCGAGTTATTATTATCAAATCCGTGAAGTGCTTGCTTGTGCTCCAAAAAATATTTTGGAGGTAGGAGTCGGCGACGGTGTATTAAAAAGTTATCTTTTGCAAAATACAGATATAAAATATAGCAATATTGATATTGCAGAAGATTTGCATCCGGACACACTTGGTTCTGTAGAAGCCCTACCTTTTGTTGATAATTCCTATGATATGGTATGTGCGTTTGAAGTGTTAGAACATTTACCTTTTGAAAAGTTTGAGGAGTGTCTACTAGAGATGAAGCGTGTGTCAAAGGAATACGTGATTGTGAGCTTACCCCACTTTGGCCCAGCTGTAAAATTTAATTTTAAAATCCCTTTTGTAAAAGAGTTTCGTTTTTCATTTAAAATTCCATATCCACGAAAACATGTGTTTAACGGCGAGCATTATTGGGAAATTGGCAAAGCTGGTTTTTCTTTTCCAAAAGTCAAAAAAGTTTTTGAAAGCCACTTTAAGCTTGTCAAGCATTTTGTGCCCTTTGAAAATCAATATCACCACTTTTTTATTTTGAAAAAAATATGATTATATATTTAACTAAAAAAATATGGAGTGGTCAGAGCTTTGTGATAAAGTATCAAGATTAGCTAAAGAAAAGGTCAAGGAACACACATGGGAAAAAAGAGCTAAGCGAATAACTGACTTTATCTATAACTAAAAATCGATCCTTTTATGAAACAAATGGTAAAAACAATAGGGGAAGGAACTTTTTGGCTCTCTTTCAGCTCTGTTCTACTTAAATTCGTGAGTCTTGCGAGTGTTTTGTTCACGCTCTCTAGGCTTGATATATATGAATACGGTCTAGTGCAGCTTACTTACTCCTCTTTGGGTTTGTTTGGAATTTTTGCTTTACCTGGTCTCGGTGTTATGGTGCTCGCGGATATGGGTGTTGCAAAATCAAAGGATGATACGGGAGAGATGAAAGAAATTTTTTCTAACTATTTTAAAATACAGATTATTTTAGGAATCGTTGCTTGGGCGATTTTATTTTTTGGTTCTAGTTTTATCGCACAGTATTATAAGGGGCAAATTGGTTTATTATTGAAAATAATTTCTTTCTCTTTCCTATTCTCGCCATTTCGTTCTATGTACTCACTTTTGTTTTCGATCAACTTCAAGTTTTTTTATCAATCGATGTACACTCTCATTGAAGAGTCGCTCAAAGCTATCTTTATATTCAGTGCTTTTTTTATTTTTAAAATGCGTGCCGATGGAGTTATTTTTGCGGTTGTGCTTTCTCAAGCTACCGTTCTTCTGTTTTTCTTACCACAGTTTTTTAAACTCCAAGCGGGCTTTATACACTCGCAGTCAAAGAACATCAGAAAATTTTGGCACATTTTATACAGACACGGCAAGTGGGCTGTAAGTTATAATTATCTTCATAATGTCGCTCAAAACGTTAGACTCTTTCTTGTGCATTTTTTTGTGGGTACAGAAGCTGTGGGTATTTTTTCAGTTGCACAAGGTTTGTTTTCAAATTTATCTTCGTTTTTCCCATTAAATCAGGCTGTTGCGCCTGTTCTATCTCAATATAGCTCGGATAGAAAAAGTTTTTTTAGGTTGGTTTATAAGAGTGTAAAATATCAAGTTATAGGTTTTGCCTGTATAGGGTTCATATCTTGGTTTGCTGTCCCGCCGTTTATTATGTTTTTCTTTCCAAAATATGCTGGGTCACTTCCACTTTTCAAAATAATGGTTTTTAGTCTAATTCCTGCAGGATACGCAACTATCACTACAGTGTATTATGTGTTTAAGCTTCAAAAGTCGCTTCTGTTTTTTGAGATTATAAGAATGGTAAGCATTGTTGTTTTATTACCGATACTAACTTTTTTCTTTGGTTTAAAGGGACTTGCTTTGGAAACAGTACTTACTGTGTGTTTTGTGGTGTGGGTTCGTAATCGTATGTTGTCTAAAAAAATACCTGAATTTAATTTCTCACTTCGTTACATACTCAGTGTAGACGAATATGATAAAATAATACTCGGCAGATTTAAGGGTTACGTTAGAAATAAATTAAAATTTTTTGGTATATGAAAAAAATAATTAAAAAACTGGTGCAGAAAGCGGGTTTTGCTATAGTATCTAGATATGTTGTACCCTTAGATTTAAGGCAGATAAAAAATGTCGCTTATTATAGTGGTATTTTTTCTAAAGTAACAAACATTCCAGGTGCGTTTGTAGAATGTGGCGTTGGTCGTGGACGCTCTTTTCTTTATTTCTGCGCTTTTATCTTTAGGGAAAATAAAGGAAGAATGGCATGGGGTTTTGATTCTTTTGAAGGATTTCT
>CALRHW010000033.1 GCA_943359555.1 Parcubacteria group bacterium
AACGTCTGAAAAGCAGGGGATTTACGCGTGCCTTACAAACGTTATTTTGTCGCGGTTTATTTTACTGTAACTGTTCTGAACCAGAATCTATATTAGAAAAATTTGTTATATTTAGGTCTGATTCTATTGACGTCGTTTCATCTGTAAAACCTTGTGTATTTAGGCTCTCTGTTTGAGCATCTTGTTGGCTGTTTTGTGTAGCTTCATTCGTCACAGTTCTCACTCTTTGTCCCCAAAAATACACACCTCCCACGATTATTATTACCAAAATAACGATAAGTCCAACTACTGGTCCAAAAGGAGTTTTTTTTATTGTATCTGTTGTATCCATTTTTTTATTTTATTTTTTATAATTTAATCGGTGTTTATTTCTGTTTTTATTTCAGTGCTTACTTGTGGTGTGACAGCTTTTGTGGCCTGGACTGCTTTGATAAGAAAATTTCTCGCTGCTTCTAGATGGTTTTTTGCGCTTTTCAGTATGGTTCGTATTTTTGTTAGTGTGCCTGTGTTTTTTTCTAAGGTTAGTTTTACATCTGCACTCATTGTGACTGCCGTTCTTGATGCAGACTCTTCTTTTACCTGATTAAATGTTTCTGGAAGTGAAGCAATGTCAGCTTTCGCTCCTGCTAGTTCAACTTTTGCCTGTGCTATAAATCCAGCGGATACTGTCGTTTTTATTCCTTCGGATGCGAGTTTTGTATTTCTAGATTCTAGTCTCGTGATGATTTGTTCTAGTCTTGAAATACCAGCTTCTATTCGCGCGGTTATCATCGTGAGATTTTTTCTCAGCATTTCTCGACGGTTTTCTAACGCTCCGCCGAACAATCTCGCTTCATTTTTTTCAGAGCCAACTTTAGAGTCATCCGAAACCTTTTTATCGCGATATATGTCCTTTGTGCCCTTTTTTCCTTGAACGCCATAATCAGCGCGCATGTTTAGTGTTCCAGCGCCATTGATTTCTGCTTTTGCACTTGTCGGCACACAAAGCATAACCAAAGAAGCAATCATTGAAATATATATGTATTTTTTCATTTTTTTTTAAATTATTAAATATGTGTCCAACCTAAGTATCTCACATATAAAGACTTTGCATATACCACATAATTACAACGTTTAAAGTAAATAAGACAAAAGAGTGTTTGAACTGCGCACATAAATTTCTGCTGAAATTTTGTTATGCTCGCGACAAGCGCTCCGCAACACAGTTCAAACACTCTTTAGTCTTTTTTATTTACTAAACTTCTGTTTATAGAGCTCAATTCCTCGCAAAAACGCCTCCACCGCTTTATCTTTTCCGTGAAAACCATTTACAGTGACTTCCTTATTTTCTAGTTTTTTATACGTTGAGTAAAAATGTTCTATCTCTTTTATTGTGTGTTTGTTTATATCAGCCAAATCTGCCACGTCTTTCCATCGCGGATCATCTATCGGCACAGCGATTATTTTTGAATCAGCTTCACCAGTATCTGTCACATCCATAATGCCAACAGGTCGCACGCGCACCAAAACACCAGAGACAAGTGGGTTTGTTGTGAGAACAACGACGTCCAAAGCATCGCCGTCGTCCCAAAGTGTCTGCGGAACAAAACCATAATCAAAAGGGAACTCTTGTGCAGAATGAAGCACTCGGTCAAGTGCAATGAGTCCAGACTCTTTGTCTATTTCATATTTATTTTTTGAGCCCTTACTTATTTCAATGATTGTATTTATTGAATCTTCGGTTCCGGGCTTTATGTCGTGCCATAAGTTCATTTTTTTGTTTGATTAGATAGATAATAACACATTATTTTTTCAAAATCGTTTCAGCTTAACTTAAAAATGGTGATTTTATTTGCTTTCTTCTTCCGATCCAGCTACCTGCTCACTTTTTACAGATTGAATATCTATTTTCCAACCAGTGAGTTTTGCGGCAAGGCGTACATTTTGTCCACCTTTTCCAATAGCGAGAGACTGTTGGTCTTCTGATACTTGCACAGTCGCTTTCTTTTCCACCTCGTCTATTGCCACAGAAACAACTTTTGCTGGAGACAGAGAATCTTCAATAAATTTTTTCGGATCAGCAGACCACTCTATAATATCAATTTTTTCGCCACCAAGCTCGCTCATCACTGTGCTTACACGCACACCACGCTGACCCACCATAGAGCCAACGGGATCAATGTGATCATCGGTAGAGCTCACGGCTATTTTTGTCCGAGCACCAGCTTCGCGTGCAATAGACTTTATTTGCACCACTCCAGAACCGATTTCAGGAGTTTCAGTTTCAAAAAGTTTATACAAAAATTGTGGATGTGAACGAGAAAGTCGTAGAAAAATTCCTCGCGCAGTTTCTTCTACTTTGTATAGATAAGCTCGCACGCGTTCTCCTTGTTCATATCTCTCGCCGGGGATTTGGTCTTCGTAAGACAGGATTCCTGTTGCTCGTCCCATGTCTACAAATATCGCGCCACGCTCCATTCTTTGTACTGTTCCGTTTACGATAGTGCCTTCTTGTGCGCCGTATTCACCTAGTACAGCTGTTTTTTCTGCTTCACGGATTTTTTGAATAATGACTTGCTTTGCTGTTTGTGAAGCAATGCGTCCGTAGTCCTCGTGTGCTTCAAGAGGGAAAATCATTTCCTCACCAAGTGCAATATCTTTTTTTATTTTTTGCGCGTTTGCAATGATGATGTGATGTTCTGGATTAAAAATATCTTTTTCTTCTTTTTCTGCACGCTCAAAATCTACCTCGCCGTCTTCGTCGGGGATTATTACAGTTGTGTCGTCCACAACCATTTTTACTTGGAAAAACTCGGTCTTGCCAGAGTTGAGGTCAAATTTTGCACGAATAATCTGCCCCTTTTCTCCGTATTCTTTTTTATACGCAGTTGCGAGCGCCATTTCTATTGCTTCTAGAATCTTTTCTCTGGGTATGCCTCGCTCTTCTTCTAGTTGAGTGAGGACAGAGTGAATTACTTTTAGGTCTAACATGTTTTTATTTATTATTTTTTTAAAAAAATTAGCCCGCCTCTCGGCGAACTTCTATACAGATACAGTAGCAAAAATGGCGGGAGAAGTCAAATTTAAAAAAAGGAAAACGCCACACAGGTTGGCGTTTTCTAATGACACGTTTATTGTAGCAAGCCCCTTTTTGATGTCAACAAAATTTATCTATTTTTATGTTGTTGCTCGCGTACGCTCACATGATATAATTTTACTATAAATAAATTATCACCATCACAATAAAAAAATGAACAAACAAACATTTTCTACTCAGACACTTTCAACACTCAAGGTCATCATCCTTGCTTTAGTACTGGGTTTAGGAATCTCTTATGCACAAGCGGTGTGGACAGGACCGTTAGCTTCTCCACCTAACTGTACAGCTGGAAATCCTGGTTGTGACGCCCCAATAAACGTGAGTGCTACCGCACAGACAAAGACTGGGGATTTTACGGCTGGAGGACTTACGTTGAGTAAGTATCCGAGCGGTGGTCCTAATTCTTTCATATCTCCAAGTGGAACCAGTACGAAGGCACTCCACCTAACCTCGGGCTATGCTGGATTTACTGATATCAACAATCTTTGGAGGTGGTATGTTTTGGAGAATGGAGATACGAATCAACCAGGGAAAGCTAACGCATCAGATTTTTGTATAAACGGTGGTGGGTGTTTGGGTGCGGGTGCTGGAATACCCGTTGGTGGAATTATTATGTGGAGTGGGACTCTTGCTAATATTCCTAGTGGTTGGAAACTCTGCGATGGAACAAATGGCACTCCAAATTTAACAGGTAGATTTATTGTTGGTGTGGGGCCATCACCTTATGCTCTTGGTACGACGGGTGGGACTAAAGATGAGGTGGTTGTTGCACATACTCATACACTTACTGATCCTGGTCACACTCACGTTAGTAAGGCACGTGGTAGCACCGCAGATGATTACTACGCTGGAACTGAGTTTGTAGGTGGCAACTCCGCCACTTATGGGAATTATCCTAGCGCAACCGGCATTACCATCAATACCCAAGGAGTATCTGGCGTAAATGCAAACCTCCCACCGTATTACGCTCTCGCGTTTATTATGAGAACGTTGTAGATAATAATCTCGGGTAATAAAAATCATAAAAGACAAAAACACCTATCCACAAAAGATAATAGGAATATATGCACATTGAAGAAAAACAATTTAAAGATTTTATTTTAGACTCGGGACTTATTTCAAAAGCCGATTTTGCTGATGCGGAAAAAACCGCGCAAAAAGATGACACGAGTGTCGGCAAGGTGCTTGTAAATAAAGGTAAAGTATCTGAGGACGATATGCGTAGGATTCAAGCCAACATTCTTGGCATTCCATTTGTGGACCTCAAAGGACAAAAGCTTGATTTTGACGTTCTTGCTCTTATTCCAGAACCCATCGCTCGCAATCACAACATTATTGCATTTAAAAAAACAGCAAGTGGGCTGGAAGTGGCGATGCTTGATATTGCAAACGTAACTGTTATTGATTTTGTAAAAAAGAAAGTCGGCGGAAAAATTCTTCCACGCCTTACCGACAACGAGTCTATGAAAAGTGCGCTTTTGCAATATCAAAAAAGTCTCAAAGCGGAGTTTGGTGACATAATTCAGAAAGAATCTGCCGACATAAAAGCTATCGCAGACGGTGCGGAAACAGAAGATATTTCAGAAGGCGACCTCAAAAAGCTCGCTGAGGATTTACCCGTGGTGCGTATCGTGGACACACTTTTGAAGCATGCGATTATTCAAAATGCTTC
>CALRHW010000034.1 GCA_943359555.1 Parcubacteria group bacterium
TTACAATATCGCTATTTTGTGAAAAACCCACCACTGCTTTGTTGAAATAATAGGCAGACACAAATTTTTCTAATGCAGTATATCCAAACGCTAGAGAAGAAAGCATCGCGAGTATCAATACAAGTATCATGGCAAAACTTGTGCGGGGATGGTGAGAAAAAACTATTTCTTTTGACTTTAAAAATTTTTCTTTATGGAGAGAGGCGAAAAATAATCCAGTAAAAAAGAAAGTGAGGACAATGACTACATTACCAGGAACATATACAAAAGACATGGTCCAAAGATAAAGAGAAACAAAGAAAGACGAAACTGTGAGATATTTCAAAAGACTGTTTTCAGTTTTTTGAAATAGTGAGACAAAACCTGCACGAAGAAAGAAGGCGAAAAAAACAATCCATGCAAGAAAACCAAGGGCGCCAGAAGTCGTGAGAAACGTAGGAATAAAACCAATGGTGTTTGTGAAATGAGTGTTCCAAAAAGGTGTTGTGTTTATACCTTCTGGCTTGGAAAGTTGCCATTGTGAAGAAAATCTATTTAAACCAATACCGAAAAGCGGGTTTTTCTCAAGAACCTCTTTAGACATATCAAAAGTGGTGCTCCAAGATGGGCGCACCTCCATAATAGAAATATTTAATTTATTTGAAAAAGATTCGCTGAGATTTTTACCGAGAGGTAGAATAAAAGCAATAGATACAAACAGCACGCAAAGAGCGACCACAGAAATGTTTCGCACCTTTTTATTTATTATTTTTCCAGCATAGAAGTTGTAGAAGAAAAACAAAACAGAAACAACAGCGAGAACCACCCAGTTTAAAGAAAAGTTTATAATGACAAGAAAAACTAAAGCTACCACAAAAAGAGCGCAAAGAATTCTTTTAAAAACTTTATTAAGAGAAAACATTTCTATACTAATAATAGAAAGCAGGAGCACTGCTCCATATAAAATGCCCAGATCGTATAGTTTTCCGAGAGGATTTGCGTCAATAGAAGTGAAAAGCCCAAAAGATAAAGCGCTTGGTCCAAAAATAAATCTAACGAGCACAAAAAGTGTGAGTATCACCGTAGAAGTAAAAAATAAAATGTAAGAATAAAAAATCCGCTGTTCTTTTTGGAAAAAAGCTCCCGTGAGAAACATCAACAAAAAAGCAAAAAGCAAAAAAGCAAAAGTATCAATTTCAAAACCGTGCCCAAAGAGCGACAAGATAGGGGTCTGACTGAGAATAGAAGAAACGAGTAAAACTACTGGCACCAAAGCAGTGAAAAAATATGTCTTGCCCCAAGGCAGATTGAACCTTCCGTGCTTTAAAATTGAAATAATCACCAAACAGAAAGAAATCACCATGACAGAAAAAACTAAAATTGTTTTACTAAATTGAAGTGTAAAAAAAAGAGACGGGATAAAGAAAATCGGTGTAAAAAATACGATGAGCATAATGCCGATAAATGCTGAGTTTTCTAAACAGAAAAATGATTTGACGCTTTTATTTTTTATAGGTATGTTTTGCTCCATAATTTTTTTGTTATTTTCTACATTATATAGGAATAAAGCACTCATTTCAACGTATTTTTACACACAAAGACCCGCTTTAGGCGGGCCTTTTTGATGTGTTTGTCTTGTGTCTATAAGCCGAATTCTGTATCTCTTGCGAGACGATGACTATTTATCTGTCCTGCTCGTTGCCGAGCGGATCAAGCGGCACTCTCTGCTTTCGCAGAGCACGGCCTTGCATACAAGTAAGAATTTAGCCGTTGCAACTCACGCGTTACCGCGCGAGCTTATCCAAAAACTGACTGTGGCGCTTTCGCGACAAAACTAATTTTTGGATATCGCATCACTTTCGCTTTGCGACGTCTCTGTTCGCATCTCGTGGATTGCTCCAGACGGGCGTTACCCGCTACTCTTGCCCGCGCGCTTTACAGCGCGCGGGCCGTATGTTCGGACTTTCCTCTATAAGCTTGCGCTTACAGCAATCATCCGACACAAGACTACTTAAAAATACCACGTTTTATATAGAAAAGCAAACTTTAATTTGTCCCTTCACTGTCAGATGGCACGCTACTTTCAGGTGGCACAACGTCTACCGCAGTCTCACTCACACCAACAACATCTGGCGAGACTTGTTCTGTTGCTGTATTAATTAATGGAATATCTGTATCACTGGTTGTTTTTCCTGAGCTGTCGCCCGCGCCACCTCCGTCTACGCCACCACCGCCCGCACCGCCGTCATCTGATCCGCCTCCATTAGTCTGCACCGCTCCACATTCCCCCGCAGTCGTTTTTGTATTTCCATTTGAAATACTTAAACAATGTGGCTCACCAGTCTTGTCGTCAAAAATAGTTATACCTGTTGGATTTTCTCTACTTCCCACTGTGAGCGTTTCTGTCATAAGCTTTTTAAATCCAGCAAATCCTTGGCTGATATTTGCTCCGAGTGAACCCAGATGACTCAATATAGAATCCATAAATCCAGCAGAAGTCGCAGAAGTTGTGGTTGTCGCGGTTGTAGTCGCAAGACCAAAAGCTATGTTTTCAAGAGCAGTAACACGCACATCCAGAGCGTCAAATTTATTTTGCAAAGATTTTACTCCACCGAGAGTCAAAGTGGCGAGCTTATAAATATCCACATTATCACCGCTTACAGAAAGTATTTCACTTGGCGCATTGTCAGAAATAATTCCGAGACGTGACTCGCCTGATCCATCATCTTTATATTGATATGTTGAAATATTTATATTCCTAATTTTATCTAAATAAGAATTATAATTTTCTTCTCCAAGTGAAACAATATTTTCCATCAAACTTCTTTTTGCTTTTGTAGTGAAACCAAATGCCTGCACATTGCCTATCACATCAAGCTTTGAAGATGGAGTAGATGTGCCGATGCCCACATTGCCTTTATCGTCAGTTGAAATTATATTTCCAGAATAATATTGAGGATTGAGCTCTACTATAATAGTGCCCTGCAACTCGCTAGAAGCAAGAGCAGATAAAGCCCGCCCGATCACATATCCTGATCCAAGAGCTTTCATACCAATACCGGCAGACGATGAAGTCGTGACCAAATCCCCCACTTTTATTTTTCCATTTTCATTATTTACCAGCACATTTGCACGACCGTGCATAGCGACGCGTATTGTTTTTTCATTTTCATTTCCTAAAATTTGAGCTGAACCGAGTGGATTGCCACCGACGACTCCAATAGTCAAACCGTCATATTTTTTATCCGATTTTTTTACTTTCATACTACTACTGTCATCAATAGATACTATTTCACCTTCAGCATAATCCGAAGGTTCTCCGACAAGATATGCTGTAGAAATATTTCCGCCAGTTATTGCATCGTATGGCTGTGATGTAGTATCAAGTGAAGCTGGAGTACTTCGATTTGGTATTACTTGTCCATCCACTGGATCGTCAACCCAAAGTCTTATAAAAGAAATCTCTAAGTCTCTAGGTGTGAAAGCTACAGTCTGTGTTACTGCTACAGAAATCACCATAGACAGATTAACTCCTGTCGGAATATTGGTGGAGATAGTGCCAACCACAGCATCGTTTATAAGAAATGTGGCGAGCGTTGGTGTGAGCTCTATTCTCATTTTTGCAAATGCGGTTGTAGATGTAGCTATGCCTGTATCAAAACTTGTTTCAACACCAGCTGTTCTCGCAACAGCGCGCCATGTATTTGTGGAAGATGCGGCAAAATATACACCGCTGGTTGGATTAATGTTATACGAATTAGCCAGGGATGTAGGAATTGGGTGGTTGGTAAAACCAACATAATACACACTAGCAGAACCAGTACCAGCCACTATCGTTGGGGTTCTCACAGATGTTAACATCACTGGATTGTTTTCTGGAGCTATAGATAGTGGACCTGTTCTTATTGCGAAAGCCTCACCCACAATAGCGCTGGTTGTAATACCCGCGCGGATTGTACCATAAGGTGGATTGGCGTTGGCTGTAAAAAGATAACCTCCATCAAGTGTAGATGAAGTATCCATAGCAAATTGTCCGCAGAAAGCACCCGTAGGTCTATTTGCAGTAAGAGTACGATCTGATCCAAACATATCACAGCGCAATTCTTTCCATGTAGAATAAATTCTTCCTGCAACTACAAATTGATCACGGAGGCCAGCTGTTCCAGAATTGGTTGTGGTACCAATGCCGATGCGCACCCAGTCTAGGTTGCCTGTCGTTGTGGAGGTGACATACATTAAAGGTGTTGCTCCTGTGGTTGTTGCAATAACAAGTTGAGGATAACTATTGCCCACAACAGACAAGTATGCCCAAGGAGTGGTAGTACCGATACCGACATTTCCACCGTTTGCAACTATAAAATTTGTCGCGGTAGAAGAACCCACCACAAATTGTGGAACGCCTGTGGCGAGTGCGTTTGCATTTACTGAAAGAAGACCCCAAGGAGTGGTCGTTCCGATTCCCACATTTCCTCCAGTAAACAGTGCAGAAAATGTAGAATTACTAAAGGTTTTTGTACCTGTGAATGTTTGTGAGCCAGAGAGGAGAGCAATGTTTGCAGTGTCACTTAGATCACCTGAAGCAATAGTAGACCAAGCTGGGTTGTTGGAGGAGCCTGAGTTTTTAAGGAAAGAGTTTGCTGTGGTAGATTTTGTGAGTGCAGAAAATGCATTTGATGCTGAGCCGAAAAGAATATCACCTTGTGCGATTGTAGTAAGTCCTGTGCCTCCATACAGAGC
>CALRHW010000035.1 GCA_943359555.1 Parcubacteria group bacterium
CGCTCGGGATTTTATTTTTTAAGTCTTCTTCTCTCATATAAATACCCTCTGGTGTTTTTTGTGGAAAGAGTTTGCCGTATTTGCCATCATCATTTGATTCTACGACATAGTAAAATGGTCCAGCATCATCGCCCACGTCATTTAGATAAATAAACATTTTAATAATTTTCTTTTCCTGAGGATCACGGTGCCATCTTTGAGACTGTACAGCATCTGCTCCAGCGGGAACAGGCAACGTCATTGCGAGGTCGTAGTATTTTAGTTTTGTCCACATTCCCATATACTCGTTTGCAATATCCAAAACTCTTTTTTCTAGGGTCAGTTTTAGAAATGGATTGTTTAGATTAAAGACGGGGTATCTGTCCCAATATTTCTTTAAATAAAGTTTTTTACCTTGCTCTGCTTCTTCCGGATGGAGGGTTTTTGAATAATCAACGAGTTTTTGCAAAAGATTTTGATTAGGAAAAAACGTATCAAGGGTAGTGACGGCGATACCAGTCCTTTTTATTTCTTCTATAATGCGTTTTTGTTCGCCGTCTAGTGATGGTTTGTTTTTCGCAAGCATATCTATTGCTTTTCCATTTAGAAATTCCCAAACAAGCTTTGTATTGCGGGCCTTAAAATATAAATGTAGAAGGTATTTTTTTAACTTCAAAAAAGCTTGTATTAGGTTAGTATTCCTATATTATATCGGTATTATTGGCAGAGCGCCACATGTTATAATAGACACAAGTAAAATGCCCAAGACAGTATTTATAACCATTGGAGAAGATGTCATTTCTAGAAATCTGATATTCACAGATTTTTGGAAAAATTTTTACGAGGACAACAAAGGCTCTAAGCTTGTGTTCTTGGTTCAGCCAGATCGTCTAGATTATTACAAAGGTCTTTTTGCTGATACAAATGTTGTCGTTGAATATTATAAAAGAAGTGCGCCGTCAAAATTTGAAAGTATCGTGATGTCGCTTGCTCGTAGCGGTATCAACAGTCACACCAATCTTTGGTCAAAAATGCGTTCTTATAAAAGGGGACACTCAAGCTGGCTGGACACACATGCAAAAAGATTTATGGCTTTTTCTTTTGGCGGTTTTTCTTGGTATAAAAATTTTTTGCGCCATTTAATTTTGACTTGGAAATCTGACGCGCAACTTTTAGGACTTTATAATAAACACAAACCAAGTGCTCTTTTTGCCACCTCACTTACTAATTTTGATTTTGATGTGCTCATTGCGCGTGAAGCAAGGCGTCGCGGTGTAAAAATTATTGGAATGGTAAGAAGCTGGGACAATCTTTCTAGTCACGGACTGATGCGTGTCGTTCCAGATATTTTCATTTTGCAAAATGAATTTTTGAAAGATATGGCGGTAGAGTATCAAGCGATAAATCCTAAAAAAACACCAATAGAGATTGTCGGTATACCTCATTACGATATGCTAAAAAATATTGCCCCACTTCTTCCGTCGCGTGAAGATTTTTTCAGTAGTCTTGGTTTGGATCCCGCCAAAAAATTAATTTTTTACGGCGCGATGGGTGAGTTTCTTTTTATTCACGAAGGGGAACTTCCAGAGATATTTAATCAACTCATCGTAGATAAAAAAATAAAATATCCTGCTCAATTTTTATACCGAAGTCATCCTAAATTTAAAACTGACACAGAAAAAGCTCATTCTTTTGATTCAATTGTTTTTGACACAGAAGGAAAATATATTAATACAGACAAAAAAGACACCTCGCAAAATGAAAATATTCATTTGGCCGCTTCTATTTATTACAGCGACGTAATAGTAACTAGCGCATCCACAATAGCTATAGACGCAGCGATGCTTGATAAGCCTACAATTTGCGTGGCTTTTGATGGAAAGACCAGTCGAAAAGATGTAGACTATTGGGAGTCAGTAGAGCGTTTTTTTGACCTTTATACACATTTTGAAGAGCTGGTGTCAGCAAACGGGGTCAAGCTTGCAAAAAATCCCGCTGACCTAGCAAAATATATAAACGAATACCTAGAACACCCAGAGCTTGAAGCTCAAGGCCGAAAAAAAATAATAAAGCGTTTGGTTGCTCCGTTTGATGGAAAATCTGGCGCAAGACTTGCAGAATTAGTAAGTAAAGAAATTTTAAAGATATGATAAACAACCAAAAGGTATTTGCTCTAGTGCTCGCTCGCGGTGGCTCAAAAAGAATTCCACATAAAAATATAAAGTTGCTTGCAGGTAAACCACTAATAGCGTATTCAATAGATGAAGCAAAAAAATCTAAATACGTTGATAGGATAATCACTTCTACGGATGATTCTGAAATTGCTAAGGTCGCAAAAGAGTGCGGATCCGAAGTACCATTTATACGTCCAGAAGAAATATCGGGAGATTCTGTCACAGATTACCCAGTTTTTTTGCACGCACTAAAGTGGCTAAAAGAAAATGAGAATTATGAGCCGGATATTATTGTACAACTTCGTCCAACATCTCCACTACGCACTGTGGAACACATTGATAAGGCGATAGAACTTTTGGTAAATAATCCAGATGCGGATTCTGTGCGCACTGTAACAGAGCCCGATCAAAGTCCTTATAAAATTTATAAAATTTCCGAGGACGGAACTCTAGAAGCTCTGCTGACTATTCATGGAGTAAAAGAATCTTTTAATATGCCAGGACAAAGTTTACCAAAAACATATAAACATGTCGGCTATGTAGACGTGATGTGGCGCAGAACGCTCCTTGATAAAGGCCAGATGACTGGTTCAAAAATTATTCCTTATATAATTGAAAAAGCCTACAGCGGAATAAATAAACCAGAAGATTGGGATTATTATGAACACCTTGTAAAACAAAGAAACAAAAAAGACCCACTTTTATAAATCAACATGGAATCATTTTTTACTCACGCGCCTTTTGCAGATAAAAACGGAATCAAAAAGTATACCAAAACTGATTTTTATTGGGGTATTACTCCTAGAGAAGAAATAGAAAAGTTTATTGCTCTCGGTAGAGAAAAGGGATTTGAGCAGGCAAATAAAGATTTTTCTTTTGCGGGACGTTTTGGTTATGCAGAAAGTTTCCGCCGTGCGGACTTTCATTTTCTCCTTCCGCTCAAAAAAGATTCTGTAATTTTGGATTTAGGTTCTGGTTTTGGCAATGTCACTATTCCGATGGCAAAACATTATGGACATGTAGTCGCAGTGGACGCATCACTTCCTTTGCTTGAATATTCTAGTCTGCGAGCCAAGAGCGAAAATATAAATAACATTGATTATGTGCAAGTTGATCCGCTTGAAGAGTGCAACTTGCCGTTTAAACCAAAATCATTTGATGCAATTATTTTAAACGGCGTTTTGGAGTGGGTGGGTCCTGCAAGAACCGACGCAACTCCCACAGCAATACAAAAACAATTTTTGAAACACCTTTCCACTCTGCTAAAAGACGACGGATTTTTGTATATTGGAATTGAAAACAGACTTTTTTCAGGATGGCTACGGCGCGATCCTCATTCAAAACTTAAATACACGTCAATTCTTCCTCGTTTTCTTGCTGACTGGTATGCAAAGAAAAAAGGACACGCGGGGGGCTATCGTACATACATTTATTCTTCTTTTGGATACAAAAATATGCTTCGGCAAGCGGGTTTTAATTTTACAAAATTTTATTATCCTTACACCACATATCGCGAGCCAGAATATATTTATTCAAATGCTCCTGCGGTGCGGAGGTTTCTTTTTGCTGGTTATTTGAAAAATATTTTCACAAAAAAGTGGACTTCGTTTTTGAAAATTTTGTCGTTTGTGAACGCGGATAGGATTTTTGTATCAAGTTTTATGATTATTGCTTCAAAAACCAGAGAGGGGATAGAACGAACACCCTATATTTATGATGTAACAAAAACCCTATCTCCTGATGTTGTAAAAGAGGATGTATACATGAAAGTTCCTTCAAAAAATGAGAAAGCGAGATTTATGGTTTTTCACCAGAGTGACAATAAGCCCTATTTTGAATTTGAGGTGGATAGGATGAAATAGTTGAGTTTTATTGTATAATAGCCCCATTATGAATTTTAAAGACAAGGCTAAACATTTTTTAGGTTTATTGCCCGGAAAAGTAAAAGTGGGTAAACAATACGTGGGAATAGGTGAGCCGGTTTTTGTAATAGCCGAAGTAGGAATAAATCACAACGGCGACATAGAGCTTGCAAAGAAGCTCATTCTCGCCGCGTCCGAAGCTGGAGCAAATGCAGTAAAATTTCAAAAAAGAACAACCACAGAAATTCTTACAAAAGAGGGTTTGGATAAACCATACACCTCTGTGCATGCTTTT
>CALRHW010000036.1 GCA_943359555.1 Parcubacteria group bacterium
AAACAAGAGAATCTGCTGAACTGAGAGCATTATCAAGTTGTGAAAGTGCTTTTGTCACTTCTTCAGAAAGTCCTTTATACATAGACATCACCTTATCAAAATCTTTTTCAAGAATGAAAATGATTTTAAACGGCAGGTTTACTTTTGAAGAGATAAAATTGAGAGCGTCGCGTGCTTCAATGTTGTCTGGATCTATCATTCCCACTTCAATAACACCGTCTTTTATCGCAAGTGGCACAAATTTATAGTGAGTAGCTGCTTCTTCTGGAATATACCCAAGTATTTCTCCTGGAATTTTTTTTTCGCCGAGTAGGTGTGTGGGCACTCCGTAATATTTGCCAGCTGCTTCTAAAAAAGCTTCTTCGGTCACTCCGCGTTTAAAAAGTATTGTCTCTAAAGAAGTACCCATTGAATTCACTTCCCTTTCAATAGGAGTGATGTCTTTTTCATCTATGACTTTTTTTTCAGATAATATATCTAGAACACTCATGGTAAAAATGGATTTTGTTTTCCTATTTGTCTTGGCTCAACCTCTACGGAAATATCTTTTAGACTTGTAAAAGCGGGGTTGGTAAAAATAGATACGTCTATTTTACTAAGCGAGGTTAGATGATTTAGCTCGCTTACAAGGTCTTGTCCGAAAATCTGTGCTGTGGTAGAGGCGCTTGTGGTGGTAAGTGGTTCTTCTTCCTTAAAAACATTAGTGTATAAAAGGTAGCCCACCACCAAAATAGCGATGATTATAAATATATTTTTACTTTTTTTTAATAAATCCATTATATTTTTGAATTAAGCCAATATGTTTGAAGCACTATTGAGTAACTATAAATCGGAAAAGTACTTGTGGTCGGAGCGAGGGAAATAGACACCACATCCACGAGTCGCAGACTTTGCTCCAAATCTTTTGCAAACAAAATCATACTTTCATACGATGTCTGGAAACCAAAACTGATAGTGGAAGTTTTATATACTTTATCTACAGTTTTAGTATTTGTCTTGTCAGGAACAGCTACATCGGTTGTCTTTATGTCTTTCATTTCAATTGCATATTTTGAGGCAACACTACTTATGTCTAAAATGAGACGAGCATAATCTACGTTTTCTGGCATCATCTTATTTAATCTATCAATATCATCTTGAGAAAAAGTTGCAAACTTATTTGAAAGCTCAGCGCGGAGTTTTTTCAAATCAGCTGCTTTTTCAATCACAACATCATATTGTAAAGATTCCAATCTTTGAGCTTGGATTTTGCGATATTCAGGAAGCAGGAAAATATACGCGATAGCGATAGATAGGATTATTAGAAATATTGGAATATATTTTTTCACGGTGTTGTTGTGCTAGTGGATAGAGCGTCTAGGGCTTTTTGATACAAAACATAGCTCGGATCAATCTCTCCGCTAAATTTAAAAAGAACATCACCTTTTTCATCAAAAGATAAATCAGAAAACTTTTGATTTTTTAGATAACTACTTTCAAACATGGTATCTGATTGAAATATCACATCATTAAAACTTTTTGCAACACCGCTCATCGTTACAGCAAGCGTTTGATCGGGACCACCTTTAAATGAAAAATCTTTAAATTGAACTGTGGAAACCGTAGATTTTTCAAGTAATCCAAAAAACATACTGAGCGCGAGATGGCTTTTTAATAATTCGTTTCCTCCATCAATCCTTGATTTTATATCAGAGAGCTCTTCGGTGAGTTTTGGGTCAAAAGCTTTTATCTCAGAGGCGATACTTTGTTTTTTTGCATCATTTTTTTGGGAAAGGTTTTGATTATATAAAAAAGCTCCGCCTGACAAAAGCAAAATTACTATAAATATTAACGTGCCAACAAGAGACAGAAAGTTGTAGTGTTTCGGTGCACTTGCACCCAAACCTGATGGGAACATCGGCCTCTTTGGAATAAATGATGTTTGAAATTTAGGATCCATAAGAGAACATAAAAAGATACTCACTAATTATAAAATACATAAGATATAAACACAACGATTGTTATTCACCTCCTTGAAGTCTGCGTAAAGCAATACCTAAAGCAACCGCAAATTCTGGACCGTTTACTTTTAAGATGTCTGTAAGAAAAGCTGGCGCCTCCACTTTTGCAAATGGGTCACCCGCTACAACCTCCGTTTGTAGATTTGCTTTGGCTATTTCAGTAACACCCTTCATCGCGGCGCCTCCCCCCACCAAATATATCCGGCTGACATTTTTCCCATACTTTTGCTGGTAAGTAAACATCACACGCCGAGCTTCAGAAAAAATAAAATCCAACGTGAGCGCCACAAGACTGACCACATCTTTTCCGTCTGTTGCCGTTTGATTGTATCCAATACTTCTTTTCATTACTTCTGCTTGTTCAATACTTACCCCGAGAGACGTGGAGATGGTAGAAGTAATATCTTGAGAACCGCGATTGATGGTATGTGACAATCTTATACCTCCCCTTTCTACTATATAGAGTTTTGTGGTAGCCGCACCGATATCCAAAATCATTACTGGTTCTGGATTTTGATCTAACACAGAACGCATTGTGCTAAAAATTTCTATTTCAAAAAAATTGGCGTTGAGTCCTGCTTGCTTTACAATATTTTGATATTCAGCAATGGTGTCGTTGTGAATTGCAACCACTAGCACTTCTTTTTTACTGAGTTTTGGTATGGACTTTACACTTTCGTCATCTTCTGGTGTATGTTCAGACTTTATCTGATCTTTAGGAATAATTGACCAGTCAAGACTAACCTCAGAGATAGGCACAGGAATATATTTTCGTGCTTCAAGTGGCACCATCGTTGCAAGCTGTTTGTCGGGAACATCTGGCATTTCAATAACAGACATCAAGCTCGCGCGAAAAGGTATCGCGACACCCCCGCGTTTTGTGGTGACTTTTGCTTCTTTCATAATGTCGTTTAGTGCAACGACGAGCTTGGCTATTGGAAGATTGGTCGCTTTGCCGACTGGAACATTTGCATAAGGACCCAAAGCGAGAGCGCCGTATGTTTCAAGGATAACTTTACCTCCTTTTTTGCGGATTTGTACGACTTTGATAGCCGATGAACCAATGTCTATGCCTACGACACTTTGGCTTTCGTTTTTAAATAAATTAAGAGGATTCCACATGAAAACAGCAATTATATGAAATATAGTATAACACAAATTTGGGATTTTTTACTTGAAGTGGTGTTTCCGCGTTCGGGTATTGCGCAAAACTTGGAAAAAATGGGCGCGGACGAAGTGCTGGCGAAATTGCCTTTGTGCGGAATGATTGAGAGTGGAATTGTGGGTGGCGGTGATGTCGGCGATGTTGGTGGTGTTGGTGGCGATGTTGGTGGCGTTGGAGGTGTTGTCGGCGGAATTTTTGCGGTTTTTAGATATCGTAATGTGATGGCACGGCGAATGATTTGGGAGCTTAAGTATCGTGGAAATAAAAAGGTGGCGAGACTGTGTGCGGAGGTTTTGTATAAGACTATATTGGAATTGGAGAATTTTTTTGAGAGTAATCGCGTGGGGCAAAATTTAGAAGTGATCTTGATTCCTGTGCCTTTGACGCGAGCCCGCAGGCGCGAGCGAGGTTTCAACCAAAATGAGATTGTCATTGAGGAGATTATGAAAATCGTTAGCGAAGAAAGTTTTGTCGGCGAGCGAATATTTTCATTTTCATTTGATGCCTTAGTGAAGGTTCGCAACACCGCTCCACAAAGTTCTATAAAAAATCGTGCGGAGCGTTTAAAAAACTTGGCTGGATGTTTTAGTGTCCCCATCCCCGAGCTGGTGCGTGGAAAAAATATTATTTTAATTGATGATGTTGCAACTACAGGAAGCACTTTAGCGGAAGCCCACACTGCGCTTCTGCAAGCTGGCGCGCTTTCAGTACGCGCGATTGCTATTGCACACTAGTTTGGAAGTCGCAAATTGCGACCTTAAATATTTACTTTTCACCAAAACCAATCCTACTTTTTGGCTTCTCTTCTTCGGCTATGAGTTGCTGAATCT
>CALRHW010000037.1 GCA_943359555.1 Parcubacteria group bacterium
TTTTTCTTTAAATAATTTCATAAAGGGATTATACAATAAAATAAAGCGGACCACTAATGAATAACACGCAAATCTGTTATAGTTATTTTATGTCGGCATATATTCAAAATAAAAAAGCATTTTTCAACTACGAAATAACAGAAAAACTCACTGCTGGCGTAGAGCTTTTGGGCTTGGAAGTAAAATCTTTACGAAAAGGTCAGGGCTCGCTTGAAGGCGCGTATGTGACGGTGCGTGGGGCAGAAGCTTATCTTATTGGATCGCACATTCCCCCATTTCAGACGAGCAATACGCCGAAAGATTATGAGCCAATGCGCAATCGTCGTCTGCTTTTGACAAAAAAAGAAATCACCGAGCTCGGCGCGATTGAAAAGAAAAAAGGTTTGACAATAGTGCCTATTTCAGTGTATAATCACGGTCGTAAGATAAAAGTAGAGCTCGGCATAGCGCGCGGTAAAAAAAGTTTTGATAAACGCGAAACTATAAAAAAGCGCGACTCTGACCGAGACATCAGACGAACGATAAAAGAACGTTGAAATGGGGATGATCGGCCTAGACAGGAGATCAAATCATATTTGTGCAAAGTAGAGCTCTGATACCTCTTAAAACTTTCAGAAATTCTAAGTGCAAAAAACTTAGTTACAAAAGCAAAAGTATCTCCATATTTTGGAAATAACTTTGCTTTCGCTTTAGCGTAAGCCAAAGCGACGTCGCCCAAGTCCGCTCCCGTAAAGCTTGGTGTGGTGTTATATCCTCGGGATAGAGTGCCGGGTCGTTTCGACTGACATTTGAAAATAATTGAAGCTAGTGCTGTCGTGGTTTTGTGTATTTCCTACACGACAACGCAAATCGCCTTTCGGGGCGTAGAAACACACTACACTTTGTAGACTCATATATGATCATTTCTTGCACCCGAGTTCGATTCTCGGCATCTCCACCAAAAAATTAATACTTCCTCACCACACCTTTCACAACCGCAGCAATACGGAAACTTTCTTTTGGATATATCGGCTTGTAGTTTTTGTTGGCTGGCTCTAGCCAAACTTTGCCACCTTTTGAGCGGTAAAATTTCATCGTCCAGCCACCGTCTACTTCGGCGATAACTATTTCGCCATCGCGTGCATGCTCGCTTTTTTCCGCAACCACCATGTCACCTTCGCGTATTCCTTCTTCTATCATTGAGTCGCCCTTAACCTCGAGCATATAAGTCTTGCTCTGATCTTCAATAAGGAGCTCGTCTATACTCATGGTATCCAGTCTGTCTTCTTCTGCGATAGACGGAAAGCCCGCTTCTACTAAACCGAGGACAGGAACTTGTCCAAAAATATTTATTGGAATGAGGTGCCCTTGTGAATCTTTTTCTACAATCCCTGCTTCTACGAGCTTGTTGATGAGTTTATAGACGGCGTTTTTAGATTTGAAACCGAGAAGTGCCATAATTTCTTTATACCCCGGCATACGCCGATGCTTTTTATAGAAAGATATTATTTTTTGTTGATATTCTTGGTTCATTAAATCTTGCGACTAAAGAAAAGACGCAAAACCAAATGATCGAGTAAGCCATGCGTTTCTACGCGCCTGACTGAGCTGAGCACGAAGACTTTTATGTGCTTTTGCCTCCCGAACGTATGACTGCCCTATTATGATTTTTAAATCTATCTGCTCATTTAAACGCTTTAGCTCATCGTGAATTGAATATACTAATTTACTTTTACTCATGTTTTTATATTTTATAAATAAATGCTGATAAAATGCTGTGGACCTTTGTTATGTATAGAGTATAGGTGAACTAGGGTTCACCTGTCAATGTGGATAAGATTTTGGAAAACAAAATAGTGTGGGAGTCAACTCTATCGCCCTTTATATGTTTGTGTATAATTTAATACGGCGTACACATTTGGAAATAAAATCAATCAAGGAGGTATCAATGCCAAAGACGAAGACACCGACAACAGAAAAAACAGGGGGTGGGAACAAACCATCACAAGCATTGAAAATGCCACCAATAACTCAACGCTACAAGTTTCACACGGAGGTGCAAGAGGTCAATGATTCAGGTGAGTTAGTGGGGGGATCAATGTGCACTCACACCATTGGATCGTTCACTGAATATAGTGAACATCTGCACCGTATTCTTGTTTTAAAAATGACTCGAATGAATAACGAACCTGTAATGTTTCCTTGTGGAGGAGACAATTGTGGAAAGTGTCCCATGTGCTTACACACAAAATAAACGGAAAAAAGCTGGATTAATAACCCGCCATAAAACATGACTCATAAAGTGCCACTCGCCTGACCGTAGGCTTGGGCACTTTTTTTATGTTAAACTTAATAAATAAAAGGGTCGAGGTTTTTAAAATAAAATTTAAAAAATATGGAAAAAAATATCTGCAATTGTACTCATCACAGTATCGTGCCAGTCCTCGTAATACTTTTTGCTGTTACTTTTCTTTTTGGATATCAAGGAATATTTGGTGCTGAAACAGTAAACACTATTTGGCCTATCTTGGTCGGTATCGGCGGTCTTTCAAAACTCTCTGATTCAAAGTGTAGTTGTTGCTAAGTTTTGATTGTGTCAGATAAGGATTAAATAATAAATAAAAAAGCCGTTTGGACTGTGTTGCGGAGCGCTTGGCGCGAGCATAACAAAATTTCAGCAGAAATTTATGTGCACAGTCCAAACGGCTTTTTTGTTTATTATTTCCCTTTATGTAGTAAAATTAACACATGGAAAAAACACCCGCACAATTTTATACAGAATCAGCATCAGCTTGGGAAGCGATGCTTTCTACCTGCGCCGAAGCACAAAAAACAATAGAAATGGAGCAATACATTTTTGAAAATGATTCTATTGGCGGACGTTTTATAGAAATTTTTAAACAAAAGCAAAAAGCTGGTGTGCGAGTACGTTTGATTTACGACACTGTGGGAAGCTACTATTTTTATAAATCCCCTCTTGTACGGGAGTTACGTAGACTCGGTGTGCAAATCCGTTTTTTTAATATTATTAGCCCTTGGAGAATTCATAACATTTTCTCTTGGTATTTTAGAGATCATAGAAAAATTCTCGTTGTGGACGGAAAAATTGGTTTCACTGGCGGAGTTGGAATCAGAGAGGATATGAAATTTTGGCGAGATACAAATGTAAAAGTGATGGGGGTTGTCGTAGAAGAAATGCAAAATGCTTTCAATGAAATGTGGGCGCTCACAGCAGAAAAAAATATTTGGCAACGTATAAAAAGAGCTAGACTCTATCCAAAAAAAATAAATTTTGTAACAAATACACCTTACCTCCGAAGGAAGTTTCTCTACAGACAAGTTATTGAGGCGATTCGTTTATCAAAAGGATATGTATTTATCACTACTCCGTACTTCATACCAAATCAAAAGCTTATAAAGGTGCTTCGCAAAGCGGTACGTAGGGGCGTAGATGTGCGTGTCATTGTTCCAAAAACTTTAGACTTAAGTATTGCGAGTCGTGCATCACATAGCTTTTTTTATGAATTACTTTCACATGGTGTTCGTATGTTTCAATATAATGGAAATTTTATTCACGCAAAGACGGCAGTAATAGATGATAAGTGGTCCACCGTAGGAAGTTTTAATTTTGATAATCTTAGTTTTACTTATAATCACGAAGCAAATATTATTTCAACCGAATATGGTTTTATAAACGAACTTAAAAACCATTTTGAAAACGACCTTATGAAATGTCAGGAGGTAAAAATAGAAGAATGGATAAAAAGACCGATTGCTTGGAAAATTCGTGAGTTTATGATTATGCCTTTTAGGCGATTTATTTAAAGGGGTTGGGCGCGTGACTCGCAAGCGAGTCGCGCGCCCTCCTTGCTCTAATTTCTAAATAATGCTATATTTTTGGGACGTTTACTAGGTTA
>CALRHW010000038.1 GCA_943359555.1 Parcubacteria group bacterium
TATCATTGTTGAAGTAGTGTTTAAAAAGTAAAAATAGAGTTTGTGTTTATAAATGACTCGCGCAGGCGCGACGGCGCCGAGCGGAGCAGAAATCGTAGCAACGATTTACGCGTGCATTTAGAAACACAAACTCTATTTTTACTTTTTAAACACTAGCCCTCAAGATGTAGGATGTTCAATTTCTTCACTTGATTTTTGTGTCTTGTCGTGTTTTGTTTTTTTTCTCCCATCTCTTTTATAAAAGCGTTTACATCCTCTGATTTGTATACACGGTAGTTATTTATTGGATGTCTGCTCGCTTCAAATTTTCCAGCCCTGTCCCAGTTACGCAGAGTGAGAGGGGTAACTCCCAACATTTTTGCTGCTTGTTTGATCGTTAGAAAAGAATCACTCATAAAATTTTACTTATATAAAGATTATTAAACCTTGATAAAATTATAATCCAATTCATATAGTTTATCAATGTTTATATATGTTGATATCTGTTGATATGTCTAACGCACTTTTTTTGATTTTTTAAAATACTGAGATCAACTCTCATATCTCTGCTTACAAGCCATAAGCTAATTAATTCAACGAGGTAAAAGTAGGTTTTGTTTAGATACCACAAGGTTTTAATGTAAAACCCACTCTTTTAAATTTCCCCAAAAACAATCGTGAGGTTATCCACAAAAATTCATGTATTTGAGCAGGTAGAGAAGTTATACTTTACCAATGAACAACGAGCTCTACTTTTCAGGAAAAAAATTCATCTCGGCAAAACGAGCTTCCGAAATAAGTGGCTATACTGCGGATTATATCGGACAACTCTGCCGTTTAAAAAAACTTGAGAATAGACGCATTGGTAAGGCATGGTTTGTGGCTGAAAACTCACTTCTTGAGCACATAAAAAATAGCACCTTAAAACCCAGCGAAAGACCCGTCCCAACCCCAACACTTAAATCTTCTACCCAGGTACTTCCATCATCATATTTTTCTCCAACACCAATACTTGGTCTAAAACCAGAACAGGAGATTTTTTATGTATCAGCGAAAAGAGCTTCTGAAATCACTGGATACACACAGGATTACATAGGTCAGCTTTGTAGAAGTAACAATCTAGACTGCAAACAAGTCGGAAAGCGTTGGTTTATCAGCGAAGTATCTTTACTAGAACATAAAGAAAATACTGCGAAAAAGGAACGCGGAGTAATTTATTTTCCACCTACGGTTTTACCAAAAATTGAGACACCTCTGGTGTTGCTTGCATATCCAGCACCAAAGACAGATGAAATATTAAAAACAAAAACATTATTTAAAAAACCAATTTTTCTTATACCGACAATTTCTTTTGCTATCATAGCTGTTTTATTTTTTAGTATATCGTTTAATAAAAACCTAGGTTCTCGCGTAGCACTCGTTTACCAAAAAACTTTTGAAACTACCCAGACAAATAACTCAGCATCTTTAGGTGGAGCGTTAAAAGATTCTCTTGGAACATTCTTCAATCATTTAGCGTCAGGAACATACCGTTTTGTTTCTAGTCTTTTTAATTTTGAAACAGCAGACAAGATCGCCACCCTTGATAGTGAACAAGTAAACTCGGTTTACAAAAACGACACCCAGATGGGCATCACCGTGTTGCCAAGTAGCGGAGACGAAATCAAAGACGAAAAAACAAAACAGCAAATCAAAGATTCTTTTTCTGACCAAACAGAAGTCTTTCCAGACAAGACTGGTTCTTCTGGTGTAATCAAACCTGTTTTCACAAAATTATCTGATCAAAATTATTTGTATGTAATGGTGCCAATCACAGAACGAAAAACAAAATAAGTTTGTATTTATCCTCGGCGCTTTTTAAAAAATTTAAAAGAGCCCCGAGGATAGGCACAAGCCTTAAAGGTCGAGACAAATTATTAAATTATTAAATTATTAAATTATTATGTTAAAAAATATAAACTTAAAACAAGCCACAGCGACAAGCCTCCTCATCACGATGATGCTTTCCTTTGGCTATGGTCTTGCAGAACCAGCGTTTTTGCAAGCAGTTGAAGATCAGTTCACGGTAAAACAGACGATCACAGCCGAAATCACTTTCGCAACTCCCGCAAATGATGTCGTTATGAACGGCTCAATCGCGGGTATTACTGGAGGTACTTCATACGGCACATCTACATCAGTGGTGACGACCAACAACAACACAGGTTTTACAATGACACTTACCGCGAGTTCTTCTCCAGCTATGGTAGGTGATGGGTTTGCAGGAACGATTGCTGATTACACTCCAGCGACTACAGGTATTCCTGACTTTACTTTCTCAGTGCCAACAGGTGCAGAGTTTGGATTTAGTGTTTCAGCAAGTACAACAGCAAATCTTGCACAAAAGTTTAAAGATGACGGTACAGATACTTGTAACAATGGCAGTGCAGATACTAGCGCAGGTTCATGTTGGATGGGACTATCAACAGTCGCGACATCAACAATCGTTACAAGTGCAGCAACATCAGCTTCTGGTGCAACATCAAGTATTTATTTCAGAACATTCCTAAATTCAGGAGGTCTTACAATTGAGGACACATACACAGCGACAATGACACAGACAGCAATTATAAATTAATTACTCTACATGACAGCAAAACCAAAAAATTACATATTCTGGAAAATGGGAGTATTTTTGTTTCTCTGTGTTTTTTGTTTCGCGGGAGCTTCAAAAGTCTTTGCCTACAAAATAGAAAACACAGGAGACAATACAACTCACGGTGATTTTGCTATCGGTCCGGGCAAAATAGAACTTGAAATAAATCCCGGCGAAAGCAAAATAGTAAATATCACAGTTACAAATAGAATGGGAGACGAAAGAGTTTTCAATTTTGAAACTGAAGATTTTACTGGTTCACAAGATACGACACAGACAGCAGTTCTTTTGGGTGACGAACGTGGACCATATTCTCTGAAAGATTACATATCTGTTCCAGAATGGAGCTTTACACTAAAAAATGGCGAGCGTGCGATTGTCCCAGTGACGGTATCTATTCCCACAGACGCACAGCCCGGAGGACTTTACGGAAGCCTTCTTACAAGCACAGCTTCAAAACCCAACGCAGAAAAAACTGGACCGACAAGCACGATAGTAGCGCGACTCGGTACACTTCTATTCATCACAATTCCTGGACCAGTAAATCACGACGGACAACTGACGAAATTTGAGACAAACGGTGGAAAGCAAATTTATGCATCTGGCCCGATAGATTTTCGTTTACTCTACGAAAATAAAGGCAGTGTTTATGTAAATCCATACGGAAAAATTAGCATCAAAAATATGCTCGGTGAAGAAGTGAAAAATATTGAGATAGAACCTTGGTATGCACTACC
>CALRHW010000039.1 GCA_943359555.1 Parcubacteria group bacterium
TCTATCGCCACATATTCAAAACCAAACGGAGAATTGGAAAAGAGTGCTAGCGGGCGGGGCTAACGAACGCAATGTACATACCCGTTATTAGTCTTAGTAGTGGCGACCATGTAGCCGAATAAAAAAGATATGTTGTAGGCATTGGCGCTTTGGGACGGAACAGTAGTACTAGACCAGTAAGTGCTCGGTACGAAACCGGGAGGATTACGCGCAGAATCAAGGGTACAGTCAGCGCTTCCTAGGGCTTCACATTGTGCGTCTCCTAGAGTCTTTAGTTCTTCTACTGTTGGCAATCTACCTCCTGCAAGACCACAAGCGGTATTGGCAGCATCCCAAGTCATGATTACGTCCGTGCTGACAAATGCTCCTGTTGAGTCTACTCCCTGGGCATCCCAGGTAACCACTCCCATATTGCTAGCAGACCAAGCTCTTACCGGAGCAGAAGAAGAATAGATGAGGCCTGATGCCCCCCACCTCTGGTTTACATCTAACCAGCTTGAAACATTGGTGGAGAGGCATCTAGCCTTCGCTCCACTATTTATTATCGCAGTAGCCATATTGGCTATCGGGCCTATGCAGACAGTACTAGGACGAAATGGTGGGGTTCCCGGAGCGTTTATTCCTCCATAACTTTCATTGTCAGAGTATGCGAGTTCCATCTGGGGTCCCATGTTTTTGAGATTGGATTTGATGGCGGCTACTTTGCCTTTGTCGCGAGCTGTATTTAGAGATGCGAGAACTATACTAGCGAGGACGCCGATTATGGCGACGACGACAAGGAGTTCTATGAGAGTGAAACCTTCTTTATTAATTTTATAATTTTTTAATTTCATAAAGATAGATTTAATATACCACGTCGGTCTATATTAATTTACCCCCCCCCAGAAACAAGAAAACTTGTTTCTGGGGGTCTAAAGTTTCATAAGGGAGCCACCGGACGGGATTGAACCGTCGACCTCGTCATTACCAATGACGTGCTCTACCAACTGAGCTACAGCGGCTTTTTACATTGTGCACGGCGTTTGTGGAGTCGGCGCATTACTACCATGACAGCCACAACGGCGTTCCTAGATAATACACCACGTTTGCAACTTCGCAAAAAATATGGATAATTTAGAAAATATGCCGGTGTAGTTCAATGGTAGAACGGGGGACTCATAAGCCTCAGAAAGTGGTTCAATTCCACTCATCGGCACACGTTTAGCAGAAAAAGTTTTGCGCGAATCTGTGCTCTGTTGCGTTGATTAAAACGCACGAATCTGCTAAATTGAAACGATTGCGGTCGTAGCTCAACTGGTTAGAGCACTCGCCTGTCACGTGAGAGGTTGTGGGTTCAAGTCCCATCGACCGCGCATTCAAAAAACCGCCCCTGAAAGTGGGCGGTTTTTTGTTGTTTATTTTGTGACCTGTTCTTGTTGCGGGAGCTGGAATTGCACCAACGACTGGAGGTTATGAGCCTCCCGAGATACTGCTTCTCTATCCCGCGATATTTGAGTTTTTATCATATCACAAAAATTTATAAATACAATAGGAAGATAATAGAGAAAAGATAAAGAAAGGGCGCGCGCGGTAGCGCGCGCCCTTTCCCTAAATATATTTAAATTCCTTAAAGACACTCTCATATAAAGCAATCACCCGCCGTGTCTCACGTTCATTTAGCTGAAAATTGGATCCTTCGTGGGCTATCTGATTACGCACCTTGTGAGCATCCCAAGCATTATTTAGTGTATTAAAATCACTTACCTCAACAGCTTTCAATCTTTCTCCCAAAGTATCTCCGTGGTAACCCATAGACTTTGTCATATCATCTAAAATACTATCCGCCTCAATAATCGCAATCTTCCAATCATTTGGACTTTTTGATTCTACGTGTTCCAACACTCGCGTCCATCTTTTATTGTTTGGGTTTTGTGTAAAAGTCCCCGCACCCACAGCATCGTCTGCGACCATATTTTTTGGTGGAGCGTATTTCTCTGCTTCCTTTTTACGCACCTTAAGAAATCTCCTATAAATTAAAATAGTTAAATATAAAAGAACGATACAAAATAGAAAAGATAAAATCTTTAAATATGGAATGATAGTTTTAAACCACTGATAAAAACCTCTAAGCGCAACAAAAAACTTGGAGTCGGAATAACTGATGGTATTTAAAAAACCCAAAAAGTGTGCTACTAAAAAAATAGCGATGGCTATTATAAATACAGCAACTATCAAAAACTCCCACACATTTTTTGTTTGAAATGGTCCTTTAAGTACTTCACCGTCACCGCCTCCTGGTTTTTTACCTTTTAAGTCTGCCATATTACAAATATATTATACTACGAATCTTATTCGCCGAGAAAATCTTTTCCCACAGCAAAAAGGATATTTTCACAACATTCCCCTGCCATAAACTGGAGTCCAAGCGGAAGTTTTTTACCATCTACATCTGCAAAACCAGACGGCACAGTGAGAGCAGGAATACGAGCGATATTTGCAGGGACAGTAAAAATGTCGGCGAGATACATTTGTATTGGATCACTAATTTTTTCGCCAATTTTAAAAGCTGGAGTCGGTGTAGTCGGTGTAATAATGACGTCCACTTTTTTAAATGCCTTTATAAAGTCATCTGTAATGAGTGCGCGAGCTTTTTGTGCTTTGTTATAAAAAGCATCGTAATATCCAGTAGAGAGAACATAAGTGCCCACAAGTATTCTGCGACGCACTTCACGACCAAAACCTTGACCACGAGTTTTTTTGTAATCATCTAAAAGATTGTCCCCTTCTTTTAGCAAGCCAAACTTTACTCCGTCAAAACGTGCAAGATTGGAAGACACTTCGCCCGGCATTAAAATATAATAAGTGGGAAGAGAATATTTGACGTGCGGAAGCTCAATGTCTTGCACTTCATAACCAAGTGCAATAAGTTTTTGGACAGATTCGTCAAAATTGGCACGCACGACGGGATCAAGTCCTTCTGTTTCCACAAGATGACGAGGGATTCCGATGACGGGTTTTTTTGCGGACAAAATACTCATTTTTTCAAAAGTCGCATCTGGAATAGTAGTACTGTCAAAAATGTCCTGACCTTTTACTATGTTAAATAAGATTTCTGCGTCGGCGACTGTTTTTGTAAT
>CALRHW010000040.1 GCA_943359555.1 Parcubacteria group bacterium
CATTTTCCCTTGAGCAAAATATATGTTTGATATTTCAAAGTAAATAGACTGTTTTTTAGGACTTAGATTGTGGGCTTGGTTTAAGTAAAATAATGCCTGATCAGACACTCCGTATCTACCATAAATCATGCCCAAAAATAAATAGTCTCTTGCGTCTGGAGTTTTGTTTTCTGCGATTTGTTTTTTCATTTCCTCACTCGCACCGATAAAAGATGTGTTGCGAATATCTTCTGGTGTTTCAGGCGTAGCCAATTTTTGCGAGAGAAGCATGAAGTGAAGTCTTGCTTCGTTGCTAGCAAAAGTATTGTATGAAATTGCTTTTTTAAATGACGCAATATCTTTCACATAATCATATTGTCCATCTGCTTCTGGAGCTACCGCTTTATACAAAGATATGTTGGCCTGTATTGGTCTTACATTGACCAGATATAAAACATATAAAAATACCAATAAAACCACGGAAGCGAGCACTTTTTCTGGAGTCCCTTGAGATACTACAATTTTTGGAGCAACTATTTTCGCATCATAAGAAGTCCGTAGACTATATACATAACTCACAAGCATTACAAATAATAAATAACTCGTGAGATTATCAAAGATAAAAAGATTTTGGAAAAAATATCCAGCAACGAGACCTGTGAGTATACTTTTATCTACGATTGAAAAGGTTGTACCCTTTCCGCGCCAAATATAATAAAGAAGAGCAAAAAACATAGAAAGATACGAAAGCAGTCCGAGTAAACCTGCGGAAATCAGCCAATCTAAAACAACATTGTGTGTACGGTCAAACCATGGCTCCTGTCCATACATCTTTGGATCATAATTTTTATTAAATACATAGATAAAATTTTCTTGTCCCCAACCGAGTATTGGATGTTCCTTGAAACCGGTAATAGCCATTGGCCAAATATAATATCGGCCTTGGCTTTGCAAAAAGCTACTTGAAAAAGAAATTTCTGCGAAGCGATGAAGGGTCGGACTGTTTTTCACAAACTGCGTGTTTTTTGCGAGGAAAAATCCAGCGACAAAAAGCGCGAGTATCACAAGTGTGCCGACCGCAATTTTTCTTATATTTTTTCTTTCTTTTTCAAATATCGCGATAATGATGGTCACTAAAAAAAGTCCACCGAGTAAACCAAGAAGCGGTCCTCTGGTTTGTGTGCGATACATTATAAATATCTGGAGTGCGATACTTATACCATAAAACCACCTTGCGGATATGTTGCGACTACGGAACGCTAAAAATAGAGCGATAAAAATGTGTACGAGCAAATAGACGGCAAGATAAGCAGCATTGCCAAGAGACGCGTCCACGCGGTCGCCACTCTGATTAATCTTTGCGCTACCTAAAATCTGTGGCAGGGCGTAAAAAAGACAGAGGATTGTATTTGCGACAAGTGTGGTGTTCCAAAAACGACTCCATATTTTTTCTGTTGTAAAGATCGTGCCGAGCATTAAAAAATATGCAAAAAGGTGTAGAAAAGTAATGAGCCCGTCCATCCTCTCAAAGTTGCTCCAAAAACTTCTATAAAAATTTACTCCGAAAACGTCGGCTATTGTGATGACGGCAATAAAGATTGCAAATGTGTAAAGTAGCCATGAACGCTTTGGTCTATATGAAATATCAGTAAGTGTGAGAATTATCCACGCTCCGAAAGCGAGCTCTATTATGATGCGAAAGACAAAAGCTTTACCTGTAATAAATGGGAAGAATAGATCGTTGAAAACGATAAAGGGAATTATTGGGATTAAAAATAGGCCTCCGAGAACAATGTTGTGTAGGGTTTTTTGCATTTTTTTATTTTATATTTGGCTAATTTTTTTATTTCTAATCAAAATCAACCGCCGATTTTGGCAAAATTACATCTTCCGCCACGTCTTCTTTCGCAACTTTTCCAATTATAAAATCTATTTGAGACGGTGCAATACCTGTGCCTGGGCCCTTTATAGTAAGCATGTCGCGAGTAATCATCGTGCCTTTTTTTATGGACTTCGTCGTAGCAACACTTTTTGCGAGCTTATCACGAAGAGGTTTCAACTCGTCGTAAATAATTTTTTCTGGCTGGCCAAGAATTTTTTCTATTCTGCGTATAGAGTCTATTAGCTCTTTTAGTTGTGCTGGTTCAAGAGAGGCAGCGTGATCAGAGCCCTTCATTGTTTTATCAAGGGTGAGATGGCGTTCTATGATGGTGGCGCCGCGTGCAACTGCGGCGAGTGTAGGCATGAGCTCCATTTCATGACCAGAATAACCCACAGGAAGCGGATGAAATTTCGCCTTCAAAACATCCATGAAACTCAAATTTATTTTTTCTTCAGGTGAAGGATAGAGCGATAGACAGTGGAAAATGATAACCCGCTTGTTGTGTCTGAGCACGGCTTCTACAGCAGTTTCAATTTCTTTCATAGTATTCATTCCAGTAGAAAGAAGTACCGGCTTATTCTTTTTAGCGACATATTCAAGTAAGGGAATATTTATAGTATCTGCAGATGGAATTTTATATGCGTCCACATCAAATGATTCTAGAAAGTCAGTACTGGTCTTGTCCCACGCACTAGCAAAAAACAAAACATTTTTGCTTTTTGCGTATTCCTTTAATTCTTTATAATCCTTTTCTGTAAATTCAAGTCTATTTCTGTGTTCTCCATATGTCGGACCAAAAGCATGCACAGAGGTGTATGGTTTATCCAAACCCTCTTTTGTAAGAATTTCTGTGGTTGTTCTTTTTTGCAACGTATTCAAGTAATGGAATATTTATAGTGTCGGCAGACGGAATCTTATATGCGTCCACATCAAATGATTCTAGAAAATCAGCACTTGTCTTGTCCCACGCACTTGCGAAAAACAAAACATTTTTATTTTTTGCATACTCTTTTAATTCTTTGTAATCTTTTTCAGTAAATTCAAGTTTGTTTCTGTGTTCACCATAAGTGGGGCCGAATGCATGCACAGAAGTGTACGGTTTATCCAAACCCTCTTTCGTAAGAATTTCTGTAGTGGTTCTTTTTTGAAATTTTACTGCATTTGCTCCAGCTTCGGCGGCGGCGGCAATAAGCTTTTTTGCAAGCTCTATATCACCATTATGAT
>CALRHW010000041.1 GCA_943359555.1 Parcubacteria group bacterium
CTGCGAGTCCTGCAAGTGATTTGGTAAAGTCAGCATCATTTTCTTTTTCACCTTCGTACTTGCGGAGGTTTTCAAACAAAAGTATTTCGCCATTTTTTAAAGCACCAACAGTCGCCACAGTATCTTCATTTACATAATCTTCTACAAAAGTAATCGGCGAAGTTGTAGGTAAAGTGTTTTTTAAATGTTCAAAAACAGGTTTGAGCGTATTGTCTGTTGCGCCTTTATTGCCCTCACAGTGGCTAATAATAATGACTTTTGCGCCTCGTGAAATTAAAAAATTCAAAGTCGGCATAGATTTCCTAATACGAAAATCCTCGACAACATGTCCATCTTTCATCGGCACATTTAAATCAAGACGAAGAAGCACTTTCTTTCCAAAAACATCATTCATCTCTTTCACAGAAGTTGGTTTCATTGGTTTATTTGGTTTGATTGTCTGATTTTTTTGCTCGCTTTATTTCCCGCAACAAATTAAGCCTCGCTTACAATTTTAATAATTTCATTAAAACCCGTCGGCTCTAGACTTTGTCGTCCGACAAGAAAACCGTCTACCTGACCATGCTCAATAATATCTTTTGCGTTTATCGGCGCTACGCTCCCGCCGTAAAGAATGAGATTTTTTGAAGACTCGTCTTTACCGTAAATATCAGCGAGTACTTTTTTAATAAAAATTGAAATCTCTTGCACATCTTGTCCAGACATTGCATTACCATAACTTTTTCCAATAAGCCAGACTGGTTCGTAAGCTATCACGATGTTTGAAAGATAGCGTTTTTGCATACCCACGAGTGAATCTTTGAGCTGGTTTTTCAAAAACTCAAGATAGTCGCCACTCGTATCTCGCACATTTTCACCAACACACAAAATTATTTTTAAATTTTCTTTTACCGCAGTAGCGATTTTTTTTGAAACTATTTCGCTCGTTTCTCCCATCGCTCGTCTTTCAGAATGACCGATGATCACATAAGCACAACCCGCGTCTACAAGCATGCTCGCACTCACTTCCCCAGTAAAAGAGCCGACACTCTCAAAAAACACATCTTGCGCGCCGAGCTTTAGTGGCTCTAAAATTTTATTTAGTGGCTGAATATATGTATACGGAGGACACACCAAAACTTCCACGTTTTTTACTTTACCAAACACTTTTTTAATTCCTTTAAATATCTTTTGGGATTCTTCAAGCGTCTGCGGGTTCATTTTCCAATTTCCCACCACCAATTTTTTTCTTTTTGTTACTTTTGCCATTGGCTTATTTTATCACAAATAGGTAATTGGGAGCGACTGAATAAAAACATAGAAAAAGGCTTTAAAATTAAATTTTAGCATATATTATTCTGAAATCACTCGCAAAACTTCCTCGATCGTCGTCTGTCCTTGCACCGCCTTGAAAATTCCGTCTTCAATCATGGAAAGCATGCCTTCCGCTTTGGCTTGCTTTTCTATATCCTTGTCGGTTTTGTTTTGCATCACGAGCTCTTTTATGGTCGGCGACACTTTGAGCACTTCGTAAATACCGATACGTCCAGAAAACGCTTGCTCTACGTCCACGCCAGCTTTTGGACGATAAAGAGGAATTTTTTCCCAAGTCACCTTTCCCTCCACGATTTTTTCCGCTTTCAAAAAATCCAAAACTCTATCCAAATCTACTGTTTTTTTAAGTGTCGCCACTTCCGCAGTAGTCAAAAAATATTTTTCTTTTTTGTCGGTGAGCTTTCGGACGAGACGTTGTGCAATTACCACATTTACAGTAGACACAATAAGAAACGGCTCTACTTTCATATCCATAAGTCGCGGAATAGCACCCGCAGCGGAGTTGGTATGCAAAGTAGAAAGCACAAGATGTCCTGTAAGCGAAGCATTTATCGCAAGCGACGCCGTTTCGTTGTCACGGATTTCTCCCACCATAATAATATCTGGGTCTTGTCGCACGAGTGTGCGAAGACCGTTTGTAAATGTGAGACCGATCTCAGCTTTCACTTGCGTCTGATTGATTCTGTTCATCTGATATTCCACAGGATCTTCAATCGTAGAAATATTTACGTCTGGCGTATTTAAAATATCTAGCATTGTGTAAAGAGAAGTAGTTTTTCCAGAACCCGTCGGACCAGTCGTGAGAATAAGTCCCGTCGTTTGATTGAGAGCTTTATGAATTTGCTCTAAACCCTCGCCGTGGAAACCAAGCACTTCCAACGTAAAACCAGAAGCTGTCTCGCGAAGTAGACGCATTACTGTTTTCTCGCCGTAATAAATAGGGAGCGTAGAAACACGAAAAGAAACTTTTTCGCTGTTCATATCTATTTTAAATCGTCCGTCTTGCGGAAGACGTTTTTCATCAAGTTTTAAATTGGCAAGCACTTTTATACGCGCAGTCAGACTGAGAGCGATATTTTTTGGCAAAGTCATCGCGTCGTGAAGCATTCCGTCTATGCGATATCGCACGATGACCTGATTTTCAAGCGGTTCTATGTGAATGTCAGATGCATTTTGAATAATAGCGTGCTTCAAAAGTGTATCCACGATACGCACGACGGGTAAATCCTCAGCGAGCTTTTTTAGATCACCTTCTGAAATATCTTCTGTCTCTCCACCGTCAGCGATGGTTTTTATGTCGGCAGATTCTTTTTGAATAATGTCGCCAAACTCCGCTTTGAGCGATTTTTGATATTGCAAAAGCGCGCTCTTCATAGACTCGTTGTCGGTGAGACGCGGAAGAATTTTTCCGCCAACTTTCTTTTTTACAAAATCAATAACGGTCATATTGGCAATATCAAGCATCGCCACTTCCAGCCCACTTGCTGTTTTTTTAAATGCAATAATGTTGTGATTGCGAGCGATGGGTTCTGGAATAAGAGCGAGAACGTCAAAATCTAGCTTCTGTCCTTTTAGATCTACGAAAGGAATACCGAGGATGTTGGCTTGAATCCTACGCATATCGTCCTCAGATACTTTACCTTTATTTACAAGCACCTTGCCGACACTCGTGTCATCTTTTTGCGCGGTTTTTTCCGCATCAGCAAAATCGGCTTT